>BNVZ01000028.1 GCA_025998475.1 Endomicrobiia bacterium
GCGCACAGAGACGAAAAAACCGATGAACCTCCGTAAGAAAGAAGAAGCAAAGGCATTCCTGTTACAGGCATCATACCCATAACCATACCGATGTTGATTATAACATAAAAGGTAAACATTGTGGCAATCACCCATTACCCACTAAGTTGCAGCCCAAAGTTCTCACCAATGCCAAGTAATACAAGTTATTAAAAGTATAACAGCACGAGAGATGTTTTGCCGTCAATTGATTTAAAAAAAGAACTTTGGGGTGGCGGCGTCGGAGCGATGACTTTATTGCAGCAGTAGCAAGTAGGAAACAGAAGGGATTCTTGGGCTATGTTGCTAAACAGGGGTCAAAGATCTAAAACAACAATTACAGCTCTTCAATTTCCACTGCTAATACCGCACGTCTTGCTGTGTGGAGGGTCATTTATTTCTGTAAAATCTAAAAACACATATTAGACTGTTTTTGTCGTTTAAAATTAGGTTTATAGCTAAAGATACAGCCAACCGCAAAAAGATAACTTTGTATATAAAATATGCTCGTTTGTTAAAAGTTCATCGTTGTTTTAATCCGTTTGTCTTTGTTTGACAAAAGTCAAACATGCCGTGAGATTCTATTCCTATATATTTCGTTTTCCATTTATAATATGTCGCATCGCTTATTTCATACTTTCGGGTATTTTTCTGCTATCTTTACTTTGCTTTCTGCTTCTTTCGTATTTCCCTTTTTTTTTATTCTTTTTCACTAACTTGCAAATGGACTACTTTTTTGAGATACAGCTCACTACGACTTCTTGACTCCGTATAAAATTTATGTTAGGCCCTGCTTACTTTTTTCATGGAGCCAGAGGCTTCCGCTTCTGGCTAAGATTACCACAGGATGGCCTCTCCAGTCCATCCCGCAGCTCTTTTTCTCTTTTTTCAAGAGGTCTATATTAAAAATTCTTTTCAAAGTTCTTGCTCTCGTACTCTTCTGTTACGTTCTTCCAAATATTTTTCAATCATTCTTATATCAAAAATACGCCTGTATAACCTTATCGTTTATACAGTGTATTTATATTAAACTTCCAAGATAAACCACGTCTGCTTAAAGGCAAGAGGTTCTCTGTATTAATTTAAGTAGGTTAAAACGTTTTTATGCCTTTACTTTTTTAGATTCTGCTTCAAGTTCTTCGTAACCTGTTGCTTTTGCTTTCCAAGCAAAAAAAAGTAAAATAGACCCAAGGGTACTCAAAGTTACCGTAAGTTCTATAGCATGCGACCAGCCATACTTTTCTTGCAAAAACGCAAGCAACACGCCAGTAATACCAGTAGCGGCATAACCCCAAATTCCGACAAACCCGTTTGCTGTTGCTGCTGCGCGTTTTGTCGCCATGTTAGAAGCAACTATAAGAATAAGCGATTGTGCTGCATTGATAAAGAAACCTGCAGTTATCAACATTATTAATGATATATGTAGAGAGGTTACATATACAAACAGAAACATAAACAAAGAGGAAAGTGTCATAGCAATGGCGCAAACGCGATGACCTTTACCGTCGAAATATTTATCAGTAACCCAGCCGCATACAACAATACCAATAATTCCTACAGCTTCAAACGCAGCAGTAACAAATGATGAATTAGTAATACTCATGCCTTTCCACTGCGATAATAAGGTCGGGCCCCAAGTCAAAACTGTAAATCTTATAACGTAAACAAACAAATTTGACACTGCAACAATCCACATATAAGGATTTTTAAATACTCGTTTTTTTATAAAGCTCTTATATTCTGCTGATTCTTCTTTCGTGTCTTTAACTTTTTTGGAATTTTCACCTACTGAAAGCTCAGGCAAACCTACGGAACTTGGAGTATCTTTGATAAGGAACCGTACCCCTACTGCCGTTATTACGGCAAATATAGCAGGTGCAAAGAAAATATTTCTCCAGCCGCTCCAACCAAAACTTAAAAAACTTAAAAAAGGGCCGATGAGAAATATTGCAATAGTGCCTACACAGTGAGAAGTATTCCAAAGTGATGTTTTTGTTGCAAGTTCGTTAGGTGGAATCCAATATGAAAGCAATCTTGAAATTGGAGGCCAAAACATACCCTGAAACAAGCCATGAATAAGCCACATAAAACCCATAACAATCCATGTTGAACTGAAACCAAAAATAAAACTAGTTGCAGCACATAAAATAAGACCACAAGCAATAAAACTGCTAGCCTTAAACTTGTGAACAACAAAACCAATTACAAACTTTGATAGTCCATACATTAGTCCATTTAGTGTCATAAAAATCCCAAGTTGAGTTTTTGAAATACCTAAATTTTTTTCCAAGAATGGCATAGTAACAGTAATCATATAACGCATCGCATAAGACACAGCGTATGCAACCCAAGTTACTGTCATCATACGAAACTGCCAGTACTTAAATTTTTTGGCTGTTTCCGATCCCGCTGACGATAAAGACATTTACTTTCTCCTTGTCCATCAATTTTTTATAATAGTACAACTACAAGAACACTAAAATCGAAGACTTATGATTTTGTCCCTATAAATCAAACCAAGTAATTATACCACCTCTAACGCTAGCATTTTACACTTATAATATCAACTTGGTCTGTCCGAAAACAATAGCAAAGCTGCTACCAACACACCTTCGTGTTTTTAGTATCCGACACTATTTTTACAGCAAGATGCCTAAAACAAAGCCGTCGCAATAAATACAAAAAAACATGCAAAAATCATGATGTTTTAGACATATCCAACATACTAATTCTATTCTTGTTGTGTATCGCAGTTGCAAGTGCCACTTAGTCGCTTGAATCTGGAGTCTAGAATATATCTATCGACACAGGGCAGTGATCTGATCCTAAAACTGAACTTTCAATATTTGCGGATTTTAGATATTTAACAGCATGCTGCGATATAAAGAAATAATCTATCCTCCATCCAATATTGCGCAATCTTGCAACTGTTTTGTAATCCCACCATGTGTAATTATTAGAGTCTTTGTTGAAATGTCTAAATGTATCTACAAACCCTTCAAAAACGAGTCTATCGAGCCTTTCTCTTTCTTCAGGCATAAAACCTGAAATATTTTCATTTTGTTTAGGTCTTGCCAAATCTATATGGAAATGCGCAGTATTATAGTCACCGCACACAACTACTGTTTTATCCTTAAATTGTCTAAGATATTCTATAAAATAATCATAAAACTCTATTTTATATTTCAGACGAATTGAAGACGATCCGCCGTTAGGAAAGTAGATATTAAACAGTGTGAATTTTTTAAAATCAAGCCTTAGTATTCTCCCCTCATTATCAAAAAATTTATTTTCAATACTTGAACTTACCAATTCAGGTTTTATTTTTGACCAAATAGCAGTACCGCTGTAACCTTTTCTTTGCGCACAAGAACAGTAAAAATTATATCCATCAATTTCTTTTATTGTTTTTGGAAACTGAGTTTTATCAGCTTTTGTTTCCTGTACGCAGATAATATCTGCATTTTCGTTTTTAAACCAATCGGTAAAATTTTTTTTATATATTGCTCTTATACCATTTACATTCCATGAAACTATTTTCATTTAACTTTTCCTGAAATATTGTTAACTAACTTCTGTATCGCTAAACCTATGTTTGCTTGAAAAATAGATGCAAGCATAAGATGAACTTCCTAGCAAATAGCATTCCTAGAAAATATAAGCAATGCAATGTTAATACAAAATGTCTCTCTAAAAGCTTATACAGCAAAGCCACCGTCAGCATATCCTTGCCGTCTCTGACACAAATAAAAAAAACTTCTCAAGAGAGAAATTTAGATTTTAAATAGCAAGTTCTTCGTCTCTGCAAGAAAAGGACTATAGAATGTTTGCCATGCCCTAACGATCTAAAAATTTTACAATATCCACCTGTAGTTTATCAAAACCGTTCCTCTTTTTTGCACTTACCGTAAACACATCCGATTCATCTATGTCAAAACATTCCGCTGCTTTGATCTTTACTTCAGCTTCTGTAACGCCGCTAGGCATTTTATCGAATTTATTTGCAACGATTTTAAACATAACGCCGTAGTCGTCAAGCCAATGAGCCATATCGAAATCTAATTCTGTAGGTCCTACGAAAGCATCAATGATTATATAAACTACTTTTTTACTTTTTCTTTGAACTATACATTCTTCTATCATTCTATTCCAAAGTTTTTTTTCTTGAAGGCTTATCCTTGCAAATCCATAGCCGGGCAAATCTATTATCCATTTTCTCATTGCAACGCTGTAAACATTTATGCTTCTTGTCCTCCCTGGTGTTTTTGATATTCTTGCCAAATTCTTTTGCAAACACAAAGCGTTTATAACACTGCTTTTGCCGACATTTGATCTCCCTGACAAAACAATCTCGGCAACACTTTTTGGTAAAGAATTCGCTTGTGACGTGGCTCTAAAAAAAACTGTTTTCTCTAACACATCTTACCTCTTTTTTAACTTTAACAAAAAATCTAACATTTCAACATAAAGCCATACAAGCGTTACCATAAGAGAAAACGCAGCATACCATTCCATGTATTCGGGAGCGCCGTTACAAGCACCACGCTCTATTAAGTCAAAATCAATAATAAGGGTTAACGAAGCAACCGCAACAACCACAAAACTAATGGCAATTCCAAATACCGAATAATTGTGAATATACGGAAAATTTCCCACTCCAAACATATTTAAAAACAGATTGATGATATACACAAAACATATGGCAAACATTGAAAGTGTTACAACTTTTTGAAATTTCGGCGTAGCTCTAAGTATTCCTGCTTTGTAAGCCGCAAGCATACAGAACAAAACACATACGGTTAAAAGAATTGCATTTACTACAACACCTGGATATACCTTCTCAAAATGTAAAGAAACTGCTCCAAGAATAAATCCTTCGCATATGGCATAAATCGGCGCCAAAAATGGTGAAGTCTGCATCTTGAATGTCGAAATCATAGCCAAGACAAAAGCTCCTACCGATATAGGAACCACTAGAGGCATTATTACGCCTGGATGCGTCCATGAATAAAATGCGCTTCCAGCAAGCAAAAACCACAAAATTATGCTTTTGTTTATTACTCCCGATACCTTCATAACCTCATTACTTCTTGAATACGACTTAAACACACTACCTCTCAAAAAAGGGTTACCCATAATTCTATTCTCCCATAATGAATTTATATGCTGAATTTATAATTTCTTTCTGATTAGTGAAGAAAAACAGTTCTTGTGCATGATTTATATCGGTCCACTTTATTTCTGCTATCTCATTTGTATCAAAATCTGAAGGATCTTCAAGCGCAAGAGCAAGAAAATATATAGAATGTTTCTCTACTGGAATGCCTTTTAGATTACTTCTAATTGTATAAACACTTTCTTTTCTAAAATTCTCAAGAAATTTAATTTTTTTTATCCCGACTTCTTCAAAAATCTCTCTTCTTGCTGTTTCTATTTCGTTTTCGCCGTTTTCGACATGTCCTTTCGAAAATCCCCATCTTTCGTTTCTCTTTGAACGTACAAGTAAAAACGCGGGGTTGTTATTTTCTATTTTGTAAATCACCGCGCCACAAGAAAATTCTTTAAGCATTTATGTTCCTTTTTACTTCGCCAATCATTGCGATGGAGGTGTTGAACTTGTCCCGCTGCTATGTCCATTCTTTGGTAAACAAATTTCCTCGCAGACAACTAGTGGAACGTAAAGCTGGACTGCTTTATTGTTTCTGTATCATTGCAAAGGATGCCAAAAACAATCTGGACCGCTTTGTTATTTAAGTTTATCTTCGAAAGTCATTTTTCTTGCAAGGTAACACAAAGCGGAAGAACTGGATTGTTCGTCGGTTCTTTTTTAGCTTACCCTGCAAATAGCTATTATTTTGAAATTTTTAATATTTTAAATTTTGCTTTACCTGCGGGAAGTTCAACTTCTACCGTTTCGCCTGCTTTATGACCTAACAAACCCTGCACAAGAGGTGACTGTACGGATATTTTTTTTGCCGCAGGATCTGCTTCTTCCAAATCTACTATTGTATATTCGTAATCATCGCCGTCTTCATCCTGTATTGTCATAGTGATACCGATGAATATTTTATCTGGATCTATATTTTGTTCTTCAATAATTCTTGAGTGCGCTATTTTTGAATCAAGCTCCGCAATTCTATTTATAAGATTAACTAGAGTTTCTCTTGCGGCGTGATACTCCGCATTTTCTCTTAAATCGCCGTGCTCACGTGCCCTTGCTATTTCGTCTTGAATCAAAGGTTTTCTTTTTTGAAGTTTTTCCAATTCTTTGATAAGTTTCTCCCTGCCATCTCTGGTTAAATAGATTTTTGTCATTTTCTACCCCTGTAAATCCTGATAACTTTTTATCATAGAAATAATCTTTTGGATCCACTTGTTAGGCTTGACTTTTCCTATGACCTCACCATTTTTAAATAACGTCCCCATATCTTTTCCACCAGCTATTCCAAAATCCGCATTTTTAGCTTCTCCGGGACCGTTTACTATGCAACCCATTATGGCTATTTTTATGGGTTTGGAAAGTTTTTTTAAATTTTTCATTACGGAGGTTTTTTTTTCTACTTCCGAAACTATTTTTATTAAATCAACATGGCATCTTGAACAAGTAGGACAAGATACTATTTCTACTCCACAACTGCGTAGTTCCATAGATTGCAAAAGAGAATAAGCCATTTTAACCTCTTCGATAGGATCTGCAGTAAGAGAAACTCTCAATGTATCGCCGATACCATCATATAACATTATTCCAAGCCCTGCTGCTGATTTTATTGTTCCGCTAAACATTGAACCAGCTTCTGTTATACCCAGATGCAGAGAATAATTTCTTTTCGAAGCAAAAATCTTATATGCCTGCATTGTTACATCTATGTTTGAAGTTTTTAGAGAAACAACTATATCTTCAAACTTATGTTTTTCTAAAATTTTAACATGTTCCATTGCTGCATTTGCTAAAGCCTTTGCTCGCGATAAATTGTCCAAACAATTATGCACTTCTTTCAAAGAACCAGCATTAACTCCAATTCTTATAGGAATATGAGCTTTTTTGGCTTCTTTTACCAAAATCTCGACTTTATCTTTTGAGCCAATGTTGCCCGGATTAATTCTTAATTTATCTATGCCTTGTTTTAATGCTTCAAGAGCTATTCTGTAATCAAAATGAGTATCTGCCACTAAAGGAATTTTTATATGCTTTTTTATTTTACTCACATTGTAAGCAGATTCCATATCAGGAAGAGAAACGCGTATAATTTCACAACCTGCTTCTTCAAGCTGTTTAATTTGTTTTACAGTAGCCTTCCAGTCTCTTGAATTTGTATTTGTCATAGACTGTATCGCAACAGGGGAACCTCCGCCTATTGTAACGCCACCGATATTTACTTTCTTTGTGTGTGTTCTTTTATAAAATTCCATATATGTATATCAATTATTTAGTCTGTTCTGCTATAGTAAACTGTCTCCTTACAAAACAACCGGAATTTTACCCAAAAATTTAAAATATTGCAAAGCTTACGATACTTAAGTTTAATAGGTAACAAGCGCACTTTTTAATTATTTTCTAAAAAGATCGTTGTATGTTGCAAAAATAAAAATACCGCTTATAAACACTAGCCCTATCGTACTATAAACTTGAACTGCTTTAGCGCTTATGCGCTTTCTGATTATGCCTTCAATAAAAAACAATACTATCATACCGCCGTCAACCATAGGAATAGGGAGTAGATTAAATAACCCTAAAGCAACTGATATCATTGCAAGCACTTCTAAATAATTACACATTCCGGTTTTTGTGGTACTTGCCATAGCCCGCATAACGCCTATAGGCCCCGAAATATCAGGTTTTTTAAATGAAACAATTTTATTTGCAAGATGCCTAACGTTCTCATCAGTCACTCTTATTGGATATTTTATGGATTCAACAAATCCTGATTTTACTCTTACCGTTGAGGGTCCTATTCCTATAACCCCAAAACCTGTTACAGGATTTTTTGCAACAATCATATTCAAATCAAAAGAATGCGTTCCTCTTTCCACTATAAAAACTGTCTGTTTACCGGTCTTATCTTTTAAATTTGAAGTTAACTCACTCCATGTGTCTACTGCAATACCATCTATAGATTTTATTTTATCTCCTGGCATAATGCCAGCTTGAGCGGCAGGAGAATTTTCTACAACAGATCCTACCAAAGAGCTTTTAAAACCCCATATACTAAAAACAAAAGCTAAGATAAAAGCAGCAAGAATATAATTTGAAAGCGGACCCGCCAAAGCTATCCATGCTTTTTTATGCCACTTTAACGATAAATATTCTCCGTCCGCGCCGGTAGCTTTATCTGGATCGTCCCCTGCCATCGAAACAAATCCACCAAACGGAATTACTTTTATACAGTATTTTGTACCCTTGCAAGTATGTTTTATAAGATCCGGTCCGAAACCAAAAGCAAAAGTTAGTATTCTAACTTTACACATTTTTGCAACAAGAAAATGCCCTAATTCGTGTATAAAAATTAAAAAACCAAATCCAAACGCAACACCAAGTATCTGAATAAGTATAGTCATTTATATTTCCTTTTCAATTATTTTTTCCGCATACTGCCTTGCCCACAAATTAGCCTCAAAGAGAGCATCCAACGATATATTTTTTGAAATTTTATGCGACTTAATTGTTTTTTCAACAATTTTAGCAATATCGGTAAATTTTATTTTTTTATTTAAAAAAGCGGCAACAGCCACCTCATCTGCAACGCTCATCACGGCAGGTACAGTGTATCCTTTTTTTGCCGAATAATACGCAAGATTTAAACATGGAAATTTATTAAAGTCAGGTTTATAAAACTCTAATTTTCCTACTTCAAAAAGATTTAACGGTTTAATATTAGATGGTAACCTTTCAGGGTAAGTTAATGCGTACTGTATGGGAAGATGCATATCATGACTTGAAAGCTGCGCTATAACTGAACCGTCGATATACTCTATCATTGAGTGCACTATAGACTGAGGATGTATAACAATCTCAACTTTCTCGATGGATATGCCGAAAAGAACTGAAGCTTCAATAGCTTCAAGCCCCTTATTCATAAGCGTAGCGCTGTCTATTGTTATTTTTTTACCCATTTTCCATGTAGGATGATCCAAAGCCTGCTCAATGGTTATTTTAGAAAAATCTTTGTCGTATCTGTAAAAAGGTCCGCCCGAAGCCGTGAGCAATATCCTCTTTATTTGTGATTTTTTTTCTCCGTCACAACATTGAAATATGGCTGAATGTTCACTATCAACCGGAAGAATAGAGACGCCGTTTTCAGTAGCCAGATCCATTATATACTTTCCTGCCATAACAAGAGATTCTTTATTTGCAATAGCTACGTCTTTTTTTGCTTTTACCGCTGCAACTACAGATTGCAATCCAGCAGATCCTACAATTGACGCAAACATCATATCAGTGCTTGGCATTACGGCAAGTTTTTCAAGCCCTTTGGGACCGTTGTAAACAGCAATCTTTATATTATTTGTTTTGCTCCATTTTTTTAAGTTTTTAGCGTCCGAAGCGCTATTAACCGATACCGCTTTAGGTTTAAATTTTTTGATTTGAGATTTTAAAAGTTTTACATTGGAGCCGACAGCAAGACCCTCAACACAAACATATCCTTTAATTTTAGAAACTATATCAAGGATTTGCGTGCCTATCGAACCTGATGAACCTAAAATTGTTATTTTTTTCATGCTTTCTTCTTTAGTTTTAATTTGAACCATTAAACCTGCGAATTTGCGACATACACTTATACCAAATTGTATGTGTCTTTTCAACTTGTTGTAAAATCTAAAAACACACATTGGACTGTTTTTGTCGTTTAGAATCGAAATTTGTAGCAAAGATATGGCAAAACCACAAAAAAACGATTTTATATATAAAAATATGCCGTTTATTAAAAGCCCATCCCGTTTGTCTTTGTTTGACAAAAGTCCAATATGTTACGAGATTCTACAAGAAATTGACTTCTGTAGGCAAAAGATATAGTATGAGTAGTGCGTGTTTAAAAATATCGGCGGCGTAGCTCAGGGGTAGAGCAGAGGATTCATAAGCCTTTGGTCGTAGGTTCAATTCCTACCGCCGCTATCGTAGTCAACTAAACTTGTATTATGGTCTTTCTAAAAACTCTTATCAAGCAAAGCCGCTGCTAATACGCTTTTGTTTTTTTTGAGTATTTGTGTTTATTTATGTTGTTCTTAAAATTCTTAATTTTTTGCCGCTTGGTAGACTTAAAAAGATAAGGAATGATAATTGTAAACTTAAAAATATAAGAAAATCAGTAATATTCCCGAAAAATTTGGAAAATGTACCATAAAATCATGAAAAAATTAATAACTGTAAATTTAAAAGCAAATAAGTATGTCATTGTAATTTCTCAACACGAAAATGAGTTTTTGACAGCTTTTAAAAAGGTAGTAAAAACAAATACGTTTTTTGTTATTACAGATAAAAATGTAGAAAAGTTGCATTTGAAGTATCTTACAGATTTATTAAAAAAGCAAAAAGGTTTTAATGTTAAAACGGCAGTTATAAGTGCCGGAGAGTCAGGAAAAAGTATAAAAAATCTTTCTTCATTGTACAATAAGGCTCTTGAAGGCGGAATAGACAGAAAAAGTTGTGTTATAGCTTTAGGTGGTGGAGTTGTCGGAGATATTGCAGGATTTTTTGCAGCGACATATATGCGTGGTATAGATTTTGTACAAATACCTACGACAATACTTGCAATGACAGATTCTTCTGTTGGTGGCAAAACTGCGATAAATACAAACAGTGGTAAAAATATTGCCGGTGCGTTTTATCAACCTAAACTTGTATGGATTAATTCTTGTTTTTTAAGCACGCTACCAGTAAGACATATAAGAAATGGTCTTTCCGAAGTTATAAAGTATGCTTTTATTTTTGACAAAGAATTCTATGCGTACTTATTGGATATGTTTAAAAAAGACGTTATATCATCAGACAATTTTAATTATATTATATATCAAAGCTGTTCATACAAAGCTAAAGTTGTCGAAAAAGATGAAAAAGAAATAACTGGGTTAAGAGCCATTTTAAATTTTGGACACACTTTCGCTCATGCGCTTGAAACAGCTACAAACTATAGGAAATTTTTACACGGAGAAGCTGTCGCAATAGGAATGCTTTTTGCGGCAGATCTTTCTTTGGAGCTCAAGGTGTGTAAGCCTGACACTTGCAAAGAGGTAGAAGATATTCTGCTTGAAGCAGGCTTTAATTTAAACGTAGCCGTTAATACAGCACAATTTTTATCGCTTATGAAAAAAGATAAAAAATCTGTTAACGGAAATATTAAATTTGTCCTCATAAAAGATATAGGAAAAACAATAAACAGTTATGTAGAAGACGGTGTAGTTTTAAATGTTTTAAAAAAATTTACAGGGGAAAATAAATGAAGAAAGTACTTATTGTAAATGGTCCTAATATAAATATGCTTGGCATAAGAGAACCAGAAATTTACGGAAATATCACTCTTAAAGGGATTGAAAATGAATTAAGCTCTTTTGCAAAAGATCTGAAGGTTGAGATTGATTTTTTTCAATCAAATCATGAGGGCGCTATCGTAGACAAAATTCAAAACAGTTTAAATGGCATCGCGGGAATAATTATTAACCCTGCGGCTTTCACTCATACATCTGTGGCTATAAGAGACGCTTTTGTTGCAGTTTCCGTACCGATCATAGAAGTTCATATTTCAAATATATACGCAAGAGAAGAATTTAGGCACAAATCTTACATTGCAGCAATCGCTGTGGGGCAAATAACAGGATTAGGTATTGACGGGTATCTTTTTGCTTTGAAAAAGATTGTATCGTTAATATAAACAACGTAGATTGTCAAGGTGCTTTTGTATGTTTTGATAACGATAAGCCGTTTATAAATCTGCTGTTTTGAGTAAGTTTGACAATGGTGTGCTGTTTTTGTAAAATTAAAAAAAAGCAAAGTCGCTGTTAGCATGTCTTTGTTTTTATAAAAGTAATATGCTGTAATATTTTACAACAAGTTGAAAAGACGCATATAAAATACATGTTACAGATTTGCAAGTTTAAAAATTTAAGTTAAAAAGGACAAGAAACCATGAAAAAAGCAAAAACCAGAAGAAGCAGACCGTGCATAAAAAATGTATTAGCAATAATAGTAATGTTTGCTTGCACTAGCATTTGTTTTGGGGATCCGGACCCAATAATACTTGACGCTTCTTCTAATGTTGATATTACTCATGGAAAGGCTGTTGCTGGTAATT
>BNVZ01000029.1 GCA_025998475.1 Endomicrobiia bacterium
AAAGGTTCAAAATAGTCTAAAGAATAGATAAGTAATAGCAAAAGACGCTTTGGACTGCGATTTAACTTGGGTTTCAGGTATTTGTAATTCTAAAATTTAATACTTAGTTGTGCAAGAGGTCTATTGTAGAAGTTGGGTTGACCATAAATTCAGCGCTCTTTTATTCTGCTTACAGGTATAACATAAGGTTTATCTGAAATTGGATTTGTTTTTACAACAACCGTCGTATCGTAAACTCTTTCAATATCTTTATAATTTAAAACTTCTTCAGGCGTTCCACAATTGCAAATCTCTCCGTTTTCCATTAGAATAAGTTTGTTACAAAATTCTCCAGCAGCATTCAAATCGTGTAAAGTTAAAATTACAGTCTTATTATACTTTTCATTTAAATCTCTTAGAATTTCCAAGAGTTTATTTTGGCTGCCAATATCTAAATGCGATGTAGGTTCGTCAAAAACAATGATATCAGTCTCTTGCGCCAAAACTTGCGCTATTAAAACTCTTTGCTTCTCACCTCCGGAAAGTGCATTAATTTTTCTTTCAGCAAAATCTATTATATGTAAAAAATCCATAACTTTTTTTACGATGGCGTAATCACTGTCTGAAGGTATTTTAAAGATATTCATATAAGGATATCTACCAAACATTATAAATTCATAGACTGTAAAAGGTAATGAAGTGTCTACATATTGTGGTAAAAAAGATATTGTTTTAGCGAAATCTTTTTTTGCAAAAAAATTAACGTTCTTGTTATCTATAAATATATTTCCCAAATACGGCTTAATTAGTTTACAAAGAACTTTTAAAAGAGTACTCTTCCCGGCTCCGTTTTTTCCTATTATACCGAAAAAATCTTTACTACCTATATTGCATGAAATTTTTTTTAAAACAGTTCTATTTAAGTAACCAGCTGAAATATTTTCTATATGTATCATGCAATACTATTCTCCCTTTTCAACAGTAAAAAAACAAAAAAAGAACCACCAATTATATTTGTAATTACTCCTACAGGTATTACCATAGGCTTAAATAAGATTCTTGCGAGGGTATCGCACGTCAATAAAAAAAATGCACCTGCAAAAGCAGAAACAGGTATTAAAATCATATTATTTGTACCAACAATCTTTCTCATTATATGAGGTGTAATTAAACCAACAAAGCCTATAATACCGCAAACTGAAACCGTCGCTGCTGTTATAAAAGAAGCTGTAAGAAATAAAAACTTTATACTTCCTTCAATATTTATCCCTAATGTTCTAGATTTTTCACCACCCAAAGATACGGCGTTGATAATATTTCCTGATAAAGATAAGACTACTGAGCCTAAAATTACAATAATCGCAACAAATAAAATCATCCTTTCATCAAATATTGAAAGAGTACCTATAAGCCAGGCAAAAGCAGATTGAATATTGGTGGCTGGAGACAATGCAAATATTAGCATAACTGCCGCCGAAAACATATAACTTGTAATGACACCTGACAAAACCATAGAGTTTGAACCAAATCTTTTGTACATACTAAGCAAATATACAATTAGTGTAGAAAACAAACTTCCTAAAAAAGCACAAACCGTAACAAAAAAACTCGTTACGGTCGCAAGTCCTGAAATAAAAGCTACTGCAACGCCAAAAACAGCACCGCTTGAGACGCCCAAAGTAAAAGGATCGGCTAAAGGATTTTTTAATATTCCCTGGAAAACACATCCACTTACCGCAAGTCCTGCACCTGTAATACAAGCCATAATAGAATGCGGAAAACGTACATGTCTGATTATTGAGGTTGTAGTTTCATCTACGCTATTACCAAATAACGCTTTTACTGCATCAATACAAGATATGTCAACTGTACCACTTATTAAAGAAAATAAAAATGCGACAACAACTAAAACCAACATGAGTATATATGCGCACTTTTTATTTACCATTAAATATATCCCCATATACAGCGTTTGCAAGTACTTCTACGCCTTTTGCGAAAGTCAATGGCGTGGGCGTAAACATGCTGTCAGAATCGATTATAAAAATTCTATTGTTTTTTACAGCGCTTATCATTTTATATTTGCGCCAATTTTGTATTTCTTCGCTGTTAATACGTCCCATATTCACAAACATTATAATATCAGGATTACGTTCAATAACATCTTCCGTATTAACAAACGGATATCGTGCATCAATGTTTTTATATATATTTATTGTTTTTGTATAGTGATTGTAATCATTCATAAAACTTCTGCTGCCTGCCGTACATAACGGTTTCAATTCTATCTCCCAAAACAATTTTGTCTCTTTAACGCTTTCTAATTTATTATAAATTTTTTCTACCAAATATTTTGCCTTATCTATTATTTTTTTTGCTTCTTTTGTCCTATCAAGTTTTTCTGAGAGATTATAATAATTAGTGCATATATCATTAAAACTCTCTGCCATTTCAACGACATACACTTCATAACCAAGACGCCTGAGTTTTTCAACCGCTCTTTCATCATTACCATCTTTAGTGGCAATAATTAAGTCAGGATTAAGTAAAGCTATTTTTTCTATATTCGGTTCTAAAAACGTGCCTGTAATTTCTTTTTTTATTATTCCTTTAGGACAGTAACTTGTTATGCCTTTTACAAACTGTTCCTCACCCAATTCGTAAAGACTTTCTGTAACTGATGGCGCCAATGAAATAATACGTTTATACTCTTTTGCGCACAAATTATTTGCAAAAAGAAATAATATTACGACAATGCAAATTTGTTGTAATTTTTTAATTTTAAATTTCATTTTATTGTCAATACTCTATGCCCTTTCTGGATTGAATTCCTCTGTTGTGGGGATGTTTAATTTCTTTCATCTCTGTAACCAAATCTGCCGCATCAATCAACGCCCAAGAAGCACTTCTGCCTGTTACTATTACATCTGATTTCTGAGATAATTGCTTAACAAACGTAATAAACTCATTTTCGTCTATAAATTTATCTCTTAACGCAATAGTAAATTCTTCTAAAACAATTAAGTCGTACTTCTTATTGTTATCTGCAATCTCTTTTATTTTTCTCATTGCCACAGCGCATTGTGTTATTACTTCTTCAGGGCTTATGCCTTTAACACAATTAGGATGTTCTTTTGCAAAGGAAAAAAAATCTAAATTATCTAATTTAGTTAAAATTTTCTGTTCTCCATAAAAACTTTCACTTTTAAATAATTGTATTAAGCAAACTTTAAAGCCATGTCCTAAAGAACGAAGTATCTGTCCCATGGCAGCAGTGGTTTTCCCCTTGCCGTTTCCTGTATTTATAATTATCATAAAGTACTCTCCGTGGCGACAAACGCATGAAAGGTTATATGTTTGCTAATTGTTGTCATTGTCGTTCCATTACCGCCTTTTTTTTGCAAAAATTGGGAATTAGATGCCTCTACAACTGCTATTGCCTTCTCTCTGTTTTGTGTTGTTAATTCCCCTTTCTTTGAAAAGGGTGGCCGGACAAGTCCGCCATGTTATGAGAACGACAATCGCAAACCACCGTATGTATGTTGCAAGATAGAGACATTTTCATCTCTTTTTCCATCTCCTTTTGCGGTCATAATTATTGACATAATAGGAAACAGAAAAATGGTAGCATCTTTTGAACATATAAGATTTTCATGAGAGATTGGCAGAGGCGTTAAAGTTAAATACATATCGACGTTTTAAATTAGTTTACTATAGCAAAATTCGCCACCGTCGCCGTGAAAATGGGAGTCCATATTAAAAACAGCTGGATCCCGAGTAAATCAGAAATTGCTACAAGAGACAAATGATATACAGCATCTTTTGTTCGTTTTTCACAGTGCAACATAGAAAATTAATTTGCTGTCTCCTTGCCGGACTGATTAACCTGATTTTGATCATCAAAAGACGGTATATTTGCAATATGCTTATACAAATATAAAAAGAATCAAAAGAATTACAGCTGCCCCTATCACAAAAACAATTAATTTTTTTAACGTTAACTACTGCACATCTAAGAGACTCTCTTTTTTTACTTAATTTAGATAGAGAATCTAAAGAATTTTATAGTCATCAAGGTTACGTTCATCTGCATCGTATCTTTCAATTAATTCTTCGGGATCAAAACCTAGATATTTAGCGTAAAATCTCACAAAACTCTTATAAAAATAGACTTTCGCAAAAAAAACGCTCATGTCGCCTTCTTCTATTGCAGAAAAATATTTTTCTTGAACTTTAACAGTGTTACGAACATTGACAAGAGAAACATTCATTTGCTCACGTTTTTCTTCTGATTACCTTCGCTAGACCTCTTGCACAACTTGAATATTAAATTTTAGAATTACAAATACCTGAAACTCAAGTTAAATCGCAGTCCAAAGCGTCTTTTACGGTTTTCTGTATCTATTCTGTACTATTTTGAACCTTTTAACAAATACTTTAATGTTTTCTACTATAATCATCTGATAAATCTTTCTATTTAACTCCTTATCTTCTTTTGTCAGTGGGTGTTTCTTTGATCTCTTTTTGGGAACTAGTGTGTTTGTATGTATTTTGCCTAAGGCCTACTAAATTGTAGTTGCCATGTATCTTATTGTCTTTCTTTGCATAAATACATGCCTACTAAAATAAACCAAAATCGTGCTCCTTGCCCTATTATCGCTGTGCATATTACTTGCTTGCCTTTAATTTAACTACTACCAACGGTTATTGTATGTCTATTATTCTTTTCGCTAAACCACTTTTAATTTAACTACTACCAACGGTTATTGTATGTCTCTTATTCTTTTCGCTTTCGCCACTTTCGCTGTTTTTTTTAGGTCTTTGTATCAATCTCTAGCATAATTACTGCTACTTCTACTTCTAGCGCTTTGTTTATCAATACCTATTCCCATCTAGTATATTCCCCACTACTCATTAATGCTTCTTGTGCATACTCTATGTCTATATCCACAACTTTTGCTGACATTGTAACTGTCTGCGATAATATGTCAGAATACTCTATCAACCTTTAGGCACAACTTTTGCTGACATTGTCTCCTACGATAATTATGTCCTAATACCCTATGTCTATATCCACAACTTTTGCTGACATTGTAGCTATCTCTTGTGACAATATGTTTAGGTATTGCCCTAAAGTATTCAAACATCATCTTTACAATATTCTCTGTACTCAATTTTCTCTTTGCTCACCTACTTGCCCTATCTTTTCTTACTCCTTGCTATCCTTTGTTTTATCAAATGCTTTCTTTACTCCCATTAATACTAAACCCATTCCATCTGACCCGCATGCTTTCTTTTTCTGTTTCATAGTACTTCTATTGTACTTTTATATGTTAGTTATTAAGAGGTCTAATGTATCCCCTAATTGAGTTTTATTACTTCAACTTCATTAGATACATTTAATTTAAATATATTTTTATCCAGTGGAGGATTAACCGTATAGCTCTTAAATATAATTTCTACTTTTGTTCCATCCGACTCCAAAACAGTCTTACACGGACACATAGTAGCTTTTGAAATATATATTTTTATAGTCTGGCCATTATTTTTTAAAGACTCAACTCTAATAACGATATACTTCTCATCTTCGCCGCCGAAACTTATCTTGTTTGTTTTTTTTATTTCTCTCCAGCTACTTCCAAAACTAACAATGGTCACAGGTGTAAAATCATCGTCAATTACATTCTTCCATTTATCAATTATTGCCTGTCCGTTATCGGGAGTATAAGTTGTTATATTTTTGCCGTCAATATATATATATTGCTTCTGAGGCGTTTTTTTATCTATATAAATACTTCCAGGTTTTTTTAAATAAATCGTTCCTGACATTTTTTGTTTTTCTTTTGTAGATTTAAAAAATATACTTTGTGTATAATCCGCCTTCAAAGTATTGATTTTTTTATCTGCTTCCTCCATTTTAAGAAGTAGAGAGGGAAGTTTGTCAGTAGATGTTTGAGCAAAACCCAAAGAAAAAACAAAAATCTCCATAAGAACAACCAACCCTGCCAAAAATGCTAATTTACTTCTCGATAAAAAAGCTTCTTTTTTCATTTTCCACTCTCCAAGTTGTTTAAATATTGTGATATTTTATCAAAATCTATGTGCCATTTATTAGCGCCTTCAGGTTTTGATACAAACCCTTCTATTTCGAGAATACTTAATATATTTGTAGCTCTTGCAGACCCACCAAAATTTGCTTTGAGTAAATCCTGAGATATACGTCTGCGCTCGTTTATAAGCTTTAGCGCAGGTATTAGGTCTTTTGATTCTCTTTCTTTATTCGCATCAAAACCGCCTTTTCCTTCTACTTCAACAACCATAGGCTCATACAATCTAGGAAAATTTTGATCAGTTATAAATGTAATAATTTTCTCAGCTTCTTTTAATGAAACAAAAGCGCCTTGAAGACGTACGGGTTTCGCTTCTCCCGGAGGCAAAAATAACATATCGCCTTTACCCATTAAAGATTCTGCTCCAAGTATATCTAAAATTACCCTGGAATCTATTTTGGATGTAGTTTGAAACGATAATCTTGCAGGGAAATTAGCTTTAATAATGCCTGTTATAACATTAACAGAAGGTCTCTGCGTTGCAAGAATCAAATGAATTCCCACGGCTCTTGCCATTTGCGCTAAACGTTGTATCGAATCTTCTATTTCTTTTTGTACTATAAGCATTAAATCTGCGAGTTCGTCTATTATAACAACAATATAAAATTCTTTTTCCCCACCCGTTTCAACCATTTTATTGTTATAATCTTCGATATTTCTCATCGCTGCTTTTGCAAATTTTGTATATCTTTCTTCCATAACAATGACAAGTTTCTTTAAAGCGGCGGCGGCTTCTTTAGGATTAGTTATAATATCTGCGTCAGCCGCATTTATGCAAGGATTGTACAAATGAGGAATGTCTTTGTATATAGGCATTTCTACGCGTTTGGGATCAATCAACATAAATTTTACTTCATCGGGACGAGCTTTATGTAAGATTGAAAGTATTATTGTGTGTATTCCAACACTTTTGCCTGAACCTGTGGCTCCCGCGATTAAAAGATGAGGCATCGCGGCTAAACTAGTAACATAACCCAACCCGTCTGTTGTCTTTCCCAAGGCCAATGTTAGAAGAGAACGTGAATTCTCAAAAGCCCTGCTCTCCAAAATTCCCCTAAGCCCGACAATAACACTCGAAGGATTAGGAACTTCTATACCTACAACAGCTTTTTCAGGTATTGTAACAACTCGTATTGATGCCGTACGCATGGCAAGGGAAATATTATCTATAATGCTAGATACAGCTTGTATTCTTATACCGGGAGCCAAAACCAAATCATAACGAGTTACAACGGGGCCCGGAATAATATCCTTTACTTCTGCATTTATATCAAAATCTGCAAGAGTTGTTCGTAAAAGTTCGGCTCTTTTTAAAAGTTCATCCCTACTTGTCAAAAAGCTCGAGACAGAATCATTTTTCAGTAAAGCAGCATTAGGAAGCTTGTAACTAAAATTCTTACTGCCAAATCTTTCCTGTTTAACAATACTATGAGCAGCGATATCTTCTTTTTCCCTTTCTTCTCTTTCTTGTTTATTTACAATATTTGGTTTTATAGGTTCTTGTCTTGAAAGATCCTGTTCAAACCGCTGCTGTATGATATTGGCTTCATTTTGAATTTTTGCTTTCTCTTTGGATTCTGCTATATCTCTTTTTAAATTTTTAAAGAAATTATACACAACACGAAGGATAGATATTCTCAAAAGTTTTGTGGTACAGATTAAAGCTATTATTGAAATAACGGCAAAACCAAGTCGTACATCAAAAAGCTCTTTAAAAAACATGTACAACTTGTCCCCTACCCAGCCACCGCAAACTTTTGACTTAAATATCAAGTGCACAGATTCAAATAATACAGATGATGAAACCATACACAAAGTAGACCAAATAAAATCAATCCGCTTTCTTATTTCTACAGATTGCCTAAAGTATATTACAAAAAACCATAAAAATATAAAGGGTAAAATATATGACGCTGTACCAAATACTTCAGATACAACAGCGGAAAATGCCCGTCCTACCATTCCTGATTTATAAGGAACAATAAAGGCATAAGCGCTTAAAAAAGATGCCAAAGCAAAAAACAGAGAAGTTGCTTCCCTGTTTATGTTTATATTATCTTGTTTTTTATTTTTGGTCTTTTTATTTTTTCCCACGAAAAAACCTCTTCGATAGAAAAACTTTACAGGGGGGTTATTCTAAAGAAATTCTGCAGCTATACTCAAAAACAGCCTGTCCCATATCAATCCTATCTTCTATTGAAGGCCAACCCAACGCAAGTAAGGCACCACACTAGACACACCAAGACTTGCCTTGATTTGCCCTCTCAGCGTTTTCCAATAAATATCGCCAATTTCACCAGCTGTCATACTGATTTTTGACGACATTCAATCCATTTTTATACCTTTTCTACTTCAAATAAATCCTGTCCTAAGTTTACCGATTTGCCGTTTTCATGCAATATTTTCACTATCTTCGCTTTAAATGTTGCCTTTATTTCATTCATTACTTTCATCGCTTCAATTATACACAATGTTTCTCCTATTTCAATAACATCACCTTCATTTACAAACATAGGAGCAGACGGAGATGGAGATTTATAAAATACTCCTGTTATAGGCGACTTTATTGTTTTATCCAAAAGCAACGTATCTTTTCCTTCTTCGACAACTTCAGTAGTTTGCTCAATTGTCTGCTTTTTTGAAGTTAAAACTTGTTTATTTTCGTTATTATCTTTGCGTTTTATACAAACACTGTAATCTTTTGAGTTTACTTCAAGTTCTTGAATCTTTTCCTCTTTCATTATTTCATAAAGAGATTTTACTTTGCTTTTAATATCACTAGCCATATTAACCTTTTAAGTGTTAAGATTAATAACCAGACCACTCGAAGTTGCATCACAAAGAATAAGAAGACACATGAATGGAGTATACTCACTCCCTTAAGCTGCGAAATGGTGCAATTTCAAGTGATTTGGCTATAGGGCAAATTATAAACTTAGCTCTCGTGTTCTTCACTTCTTATCGTTAATTTGCTGCTTTCATACTTAAATTTATTCTGCCCTGCTTATCTATTTCAATTACCTTTACTCTAACTTCATCACCTTCTTTTACAACATCTTCGACCTTCTTTGTATGTTGATTTGAAAGCTGAGAAATATGTATTAAACCTTCTTTGCCGGGCAAAATTTCAGCAAAGGCGCCAAATGCCATTATCTTTACGATTTTTGCACTATATACCTTGCCTAGCTCTGCTTCTGCTGTCATAGCCTCAACATATTCCTTTACGGAAGCAACCCCTTCAGAGTCAGTTCCTGAAATAAACACTTTGCCGGTTTCTTCGATATCTATTTTAACGTTATTCTCTTCTTGAAGCTTCCTTATATTTTTCCCTCCAGGACCTATAAGTTCTCCAATTTTATTTTGAGGTATTGTTAAAGTTATTATACGGGGAGCATAACTTGAAAGATCATTTTTAGGAATCGAAATTACTTCATCCATTTTGTCTAATATGAAAAATCTTCCACGTTGTGCGTGATCAAGGGCCTGTGCTATAATTTCGGTTGTAAGACCTGAAATTTTTATATCCATTTGAAGAGCTGTAATGCCTTTTCTTGTTCCCGCAACTTTAAAATCCATATCCCCAAGATGATCTTCCATACCCATAATATCCGTTAAAATAACATAATTATCACCTTCCTTAATAAGACCCATCGCAATGCCCGCACAACTTGCCTTAACGGGCACGCCAGCATTAAACAAAGCAAGTGATCCACCGCAAACAGAAGCCATTGACGAAGAACCGTAAGATTCTAATATATCAGATACTATCCTTACTGTATATCCAAAATCTTCCGCGTCAGGTAAGATTGGTCTTAAAGCTCTTTTGGCCAAATTACCATGCCCTATTTCTCTTCTGCTTGTAGATCTTTCGCTTTTAGGCTCACCTGTTGCAAAACCCGGAAAATTATAATGAAGCATAAAACGTTCCTTGTATTCGTCCACAAGTTCGTCCATAATCTGCATATCGCCTAAAGTTCCAAGTGTTACAGTTACTAAAGCCTGTGTCTGACCTCTTGTAAACAAACTTGAGCCATGAACCCTGGAAAGCACACCGGTCTCACATGTTATAGGTCTTATTTCTTCCAAATAGCGACCGTCCGTACGAACTTTTTTATTCAAAACAAGCTCTCTCGCTTTTTTATAAAAAATATCTTCAAGCATAGTATCTATTACTGTAGCGGACTCTTCAGGATATTTTTCGATAAGTCTTATAGATATGTCTTTTTTAAATGAATCCCAAAAAAATTCTCTTTCACTTTTTTCTTTAATTACAACACCTTCTTCAGCTTTTGCAATTGCTTCAGCTTCAATGTCAGCTTTCAGCGCTGGGTTATATTCAGGTTCTTCAACAACAAGTTTTACTTTCGTTGGTAACGTTTTCTGAAACAAACATATTTCCCTCACTGTCTCTCTTGCAAGATTCAAAGCTTCAAGCATTTCAGGCTCCGAAAGCTCCTGAGCACCAGCTTCAACCATTGTCAAGGCATCTTCTGTTCCGCTTACGATCAGATCCAAAACACTTAATTTTTGATCAGAGATTAAAGGATTTACAACAAGTTGTCCGTTGATTTTACATATTCTTGTAGATGCTATAGGTATTGTAAAAGGCAACTCAGATGTGTATAAAGCAACTGAAGCGCCTAGAAGAGATGCTATATCGGAATTATTTTCACCATCATGAGAAAGAACAATAGCAGATATCTGTGTATCGTTTCTCCAGTATTCGGGGAAAAGAGGCCTAATACTTCTATCTATAAGTCTGCTTACAAGTATTTCGCTGTCTCTAGGTTTAGCTTCTCTCTTAAAGAAGCCGCCGGGAATTTTACCAGCAGCATAAGTTCTTTCTCTATAATCCACTGTCAAAGGCATAAAATCCGTGTCAAGTCTAGGATTTCTTGAGGCAACCGCCGTAACCAAAACTACCGTCTCTCCAACCCTTACAGTACAAGAACCGCTCGCTTGTTTTGCAACTTTACCGGATTCTATAACAAATTTTTTACCAGCAACCTCAACTTCTCTTTTAAAATATTCCATTTTAACTCCATAGCTCGGCATTTCCACACAAAAGGCCCAAGCGAACGCATCTCTTTTAACTTGATATTTAAGCGTATCCTTACATCCTTTGCGATTCTGCCAGATTTTTATTTTTACTTTCTAAGATCCAGTTCCTTAATCAAAGAAGAGTAGCCTTCTCTATTATGTTTTTTAATATAATTCAGTAATCTTCTTCTTTGTCCTATCATTTTAAGGAAACCGACTCTTGAAGCAAAATCCTTCGGAAACTTTTGAAAATGATCCGAAAGATATTTAATCCTTGTCGTAAGAAGAGCAACTTGTACTTCAGGAGAGCCTGTATCAGTTGCGTGCGTTTTATACTGCTCGACTACTGCTTTTTTCACAAATGCCATCTCTATCACCCCTTGTTTTATTGCGTTCCTGATATCATAAACGCTGCCTTACAACCAAGGGATTATACTAAATATTTTATCTTCTGTCCATACAGCAGGTAAAGCGTATGAAAGAAAATTATAGATATCCCAAAATCACACCAAATTTTTAAAAAAGCTCTTTTTCTTTTTAAATTCTCATCATTTTCTCTTGCCCACATCCCTAAATTTGTTCCTTAAGAAACAAGTATAATCAAGGTGTATAAGGGTGTTGGAAGATTGACTTAGAATAGGGCTAAAAGCCCGCATGTATCAAAATATCCATCACCACAAGGTAAAAAGCTTGATGAGGTTGCAAATGCGCAAACTTTAGTTTGCAGCATGCAAACAATTGAAAGCAAGAAGCTAATTACTCAAATTACAAAGGATTGCATATGCCCTTATACGCCCTATATCCACAACTTTTGCTGACATTGTAGCTGTCTCTTGTGACAATATGTTTGGGTATTGCCCTAAAGTATTCAAAACATCATCTTTACAATATTCTCTGTACTCAATTTTCTCTTTGCTCACCTACTTGTCCTATCTTTTCTTTCTTCCTTGCTATCCTTTGTTTTATCAAATGCTTTCTTTACTCCTATTAATACTAAACCCATTCCACCCGACCCGCCTGCTTTCTTTTTCTTTTTCATATACTTCTATTGTACTTTTATATATTAGTTATGCAAGAGGTCTATTAAACGGATGGAAACTAAATATAAGTCACATATAACAAAACTA
>BNVZ01000030.1 GCA_025998475.1 Endomicrobiia bacterium
TTTAGGTATTGGCCCTAAAGTATTCAAACATCATCTTTACAATATTCTCTGTACTCAATTTTCTCTTTGCTCACCCACTCCCCCTTTTTCTTTTCTTACTCCTTGCTATCCTTTGTTTTATCAAATGTTTTCTTTACTCCCATTAATACTAAACCCATTCCACCCGACCCGCCTGCTTTCTTTTTCTGTTTCATAGTACTTCTATTGTACTTTTATATGTTAGTTATGTAAGAGGTCTATTGTACTTTTATATGTTAGTTATTAAGAGGTCTATTTTTACTACAACCCTTAGCTGTTGGAGCAGCCTCTTGTTTGCGCGTAGCACAAAACACAACAACAACAAACTATAGTAGACTTCTTTTTTTAAACCTGCAGTTTTAAAATTATATATTTCAAGTTTTAAATGAACCTCCGCACAGCAAGACGCGCGGTATCAGCGGAGGAAATTGAAGAGCTGTAATTGTTCTTGCTCAAAGTCTATGTTTGCAGCGTTACCAAATTTCTTTTGTTATTTGAATTACTATTACAACGCTAAATATTACCAAATATAGTTTTTCTTATGCTTTTAGGCGTTACACAAAATGGTAGTGTATCTTATATGCACTATGCTGTCTGCTTTTTCGAGCGTTTCCATAGCCTAATTGTACTTACTTTAAGCAGTTCCCTTAGCTTGCTTGCGGGGCAATAGTTTAACAATTAAATATAGAAATAAGTATCCGTTTTGATTTTTGAATTAGTTTTTATATTTTTATTACAATTCCTAGCTGTTGAAGCAGCTTCTTGTTTGCGCGTAGCACAAAACACAACAACAAACTATGGTAGACCTCTTTTTTAAACCTGCAGTTTTAAATTATATACTTCAAGCTTTAAATTAAATTTCAAATCCAAAGCGTTTTCTTCTATTTCTGTATTCGTTAGATATTGCTTTTTAAGTTTTAAATCTCTTCAAAGTGTTTGCGCTCGTTTGTTTTTATGGTTGTTCTATTTCCTTACTTACGAACAGTTTGGAAAAAAGTCTAATAAATACCTCTCTCTCGACAGACTTGCATCTGTCACCCATTTTTTTAAAAAAAAGGTGGATTATTGCAAAAGACCAATAAAATTAGTTGACTATAAAAATAAGAAAGACTCCTAATTATGAAAATCTTAAAATTTAAATTTTAAGGTGAGATAAGGTGTAAATGCAGTCTTATAATTAAACTTAGTGATATCTTTGATAATAGTTCCAAGATAAAACCATTTTGCTAAATGAAACCTTATGTCTGCGTCAATTTTAGGCCCATGGGTCTTTCTTGTGAAATCGTATACATTTAAATTAATTTTCAACGTTTCATCAGAAGTGTATATAGGTTGGAAGAAAGAATACCCGCCCCCCACGCCTAGTGTACCCCTGATTATTCCACCGTAAAGCTCAAATTTTCCAAATCTACCACCTAACAAAAGTTCTGGTTTGATTTTGATTGTATTGTTTTTTTCGTCATTATCATCTACATGACCGCTTTCTGGAATATCTGAGACGCCTAGGTGAAGGAAGTTATGTTCATTTTGCACACTTCCACCAAAACCAAACTTGAGTTTTTTATCTTTTATGTTATATCTTACAACAGGATCAAAGCTTAATTTTAACTTGCTGTATTTGTTAATAGTTGCTTCTAGTGCTTTTAGAGATGCTACAGCTTCCTTTAAATTTTCTTTAGGTTGTTTATCATTTATCAGATATGCAGCCAGTCCGTTTCCATCGCATATTCGGGCAGGTAATGTACTGAATTTAGATGCAGCATCTTTAATTGCCGATAATGCA
The DNA here is from genome assembly GCA_025998475.1 of Endomicrobiia bacterium. Lineage (GTDB taxonomy): Bacteria > Elusimicrobiota > Endomicrobiia > Endomicrobiales > Endomicrobiaceae > Endomicrobiellum. The sequence continues at coordinate 1,802 of BNVZ01000030.1, forward strand.
TCCTGTATGTCACCACCCGGGGACAAGCTTCTTACAAGGTCGTCGCAAAACTTGCTGAGGTTTTTCACTGTCCTTGCTATATCATCATCGGTATTTTCCAAAAAACTTTTAATAAGATGTAGGACACAATCAAAATCTCTCGCTATATTACTGTCTTTTACACTATCGAGAGCTCTGCTAATTTTATTTGCAATATCTACTATGTCCGAAGTGTCTTCAAGAGCAGATATATAATCTCCATCCTTTAGTAAAGTACAACTTTGATCTCCCGGTAGAATTTTAATATACCTAGTCCCGACAACACCCATGGTTACAATGCTGGCAGAAGCATTTTTGTACAATGGAACATTGCTATCTATTGAAAGTTTTAACTTTGCCTTTGAACCTTCTAAAGAACGTTTTTTTAAAAAACCGACATCAACGCCAGCTATTTTAACACTAGCCTTTTGATGAAGACTCGAACTATCGTCAAATATTACATAAATATTATAAGTTTTTCCTAGGGAAGATGTTCCAACAGCAAAAATTGAAATAGCTGTCGCAAAAAGTCCTATTGTTGTGAAAATCCCTAATTTAAGTTTATTGTTCATATATTCTTCCTATTTTGAAAGTCTTGTCTGTGGGGGTATACCAAAACTCTTTGCAAATTCGTAAACTTTATTTTAAAAGTTTTTAAAAGTTCTATCTACAAGTATCGGGCCGTGGCTTGAGCCTTCAACAAACTGCCTTACATATTCATTCTTACTATTTTGTGTTTCCTTAGGCGTACCACTAAAAATAATATTGCCTTTATAAAGCATTATTATTCTGTCAGCGATTTTACAAGCAGACTTCATGTCATGCGTTACAACAATAGAAGTAATGTTTAGACGTTCTTTTAAATTTATTATCAAATTACTTATAACATCTGACATTATAGGATCAAGCCCTGTAGTGGGCTCGTCATATAAAATATATTTAGGCTGATACGCAATAGCTCTTGCCAAACCTACACGTTTCTTCATTCCACCCGAAAGTACCGATGGTTTTAAATGTTCAATATCTTCCAAACCCACCATAGAAAGGCAATGAACAACTCTTTGTTTTATTTCTTCCTCATCAAGAGAGGTAAGCGTTCTTAAACCAAATGCAACATTGTCGAAAATATCCAGAGAATCAAAAAGGGCTGCCTCCTGAAATACATAACCTATCTTCTTTCGTGTCTCACACAACTCTAAAGGAGAGCATTTTACTATATCGACAGCATCTATTTTTACAGAACCCGCATCAGGTTTTACAAGACCTACTATATTTTTTAAAAGAATACTCTTTCCAACTCCTGAAGATCCTATAATAACAATAGTCTCTCCGTCACAAGCTTCAAAATCCACTCCACAAAGAACATCTTTAAAACCAAATCGTTTACGAATATTCTCTACTTTTATCATTAGGCCTCTTGTAAACCTACGTGCAAATTTCATCAGGGGCGGGTATCACTATGCTACCTTTGCTTGCCGCTAATGTTTATAAGAACACAGAGGCTTTAAATTTTAATTTTCCCTAATCACTTAAAGGAAACGCATAATTCTCGACAAGTCTCACACTATATACCTTCTACTTACTGATTGTATAACTTACACTTGCAGATTTTTCAATGCCAGCATTGTTTTGTGCAATTTTTGTTTTATTTATGTAACTTTTATATACAGGAATAGCTACAATACTTAGTACTCCTATGATTACGATTACTATTATAAGTTCTACTAATGTAAACCCTTTTGACCCCATATAACAAATCCCCTTACTGGCGCTTCTTGGAAAGTCCAAAACCTTTATGCAACTCTTCTACAGCTCTTAGCATATCAAGCTCATCCACTATACATGATATTTTAATTTCGCTGGTAGAAATCATCTCAATGTTAATACCTTTTCTACAAAGAATATCAAACATTTTTGCCGCTACACCCGAATGGCTTCTCATTCCTATTCCTATAACTGAAATTTTTGCAACATGTTCATCGTATACAACCTGCGGAAACTTAAATTCGCCGGCTATCTTATCAAGTTCTGCATGCACCTTTTTCATTTCCTGCCTGCCTACCGTAAATGAAATGTCATTTTTTTTATCTACTGCAGCAGATTGAACAATCATATCTACGTTGACTCCGATTTTTGTAAGTCCGCAGAATATCTTTGACGCTACACCTGGAATATCCGGCAGATCTATTATTGTAAACTTTGCCTGATTTTTGTCAAAAGTTATTCCCGAAACAAGCAATGTTTCCATTTTTTCCCTCCAGATTTTTTCTTCACTTGTTATTATAGTCCCTTGGTCTTGGCTGAAAGTGCTTCTCGCATGTATTTCAACACCAAATTTTTTTGCAACCTCTACGCTTCTTGACTGCAACACTTGGGCTCCTGAACCTGACATTTCAAGCATTTCATCATAAGACAGATAATCAAGTTTGGTTGCATTTTTTACAACCCTGGGATCGGTTGTATACACGCCTTCTACATCGGAATATATTTCACAAGAATCAGCTTTTAATTCTGCCGCTAAAGCGACTGCTGTCAAATCCGATCCTCCTCTGCCTAATGTTGTTATATCGCCCTTATGATTTAAAGCCTGAAAACCTGCAACTATAACTATATTGTTTTTTGCAAGTTGAGCTCTAATTTTTTTAGGATTAACTTTCTTGATTTTTGCATGAGTATAATTGGTATCTGCAAGGATTCCTGCTTGTGGTCCTGTCATAGAGATTGCTTTTTCACCAATAGCACTAAGCGCCATTGCAAGAAGTGAACTAGAAACCATTTCTCCAGTCGCAAGCAACACGTCCATTTCTCTGGCAGGAGGATTGGATGTAATTTTATCAGCCATTGCGAGCAAGTCGTCGGTTGTATCGCCGGGAGCCGAAACTACAACAACAACTTTATTGCCGGCACCTCTCCTTGCAACTATTTTTCCGGCAACATGTTTTATTTTATCAGCATCTGCTACAGAAGAACCGCCAAACTTCATGACCACAGTAGCCATCTTGCCCCCTTCCCAAACACTGCAGATGTATAAAACTCGTTTTATTTTAAAACGCTTTTGGCAAATTCAATATGTACGATTTAATGGAAACTCCTTTTTTTACCTTTTTATCATGGCTTTCTAAATGTTTATCACATCTTTTTTGGCAACTATTTCAAACATATAGCCTTTCGTAAAACAGTCAAAATCTTTCTGAAATCTAAGTAGCGCAAAGCTTACCAGTACAGAAGTCAGTTGGCTATATAGATTGAACTTCTTTTACTTCAGGAATGGCCTGCTTAATTGCATTTGTAATGCCGTATTGTAAAGTCATAGCTGACATCGGGCACGATCCGCATGCGCCTGTAAGCTTTACCTTTACAATTCCATCTCCAGTAACATCTATTAATTCAACATTTCCGCCATCTGCTTGCAAATGCGGTCTTACGGATTCCAAAGTCTTTTCTACCTTCTCTTTCAAAGTCATTTTTATCTCCCGTTCTAAGTCCAAAAAAGTTAAAAATAAAAAAACACAAAAATAACACTCCTATGCTGCCAGGTATTATAACAAAATTATACAATGCACATCCATACATATTTTAATCCAAATTCAATATGTGGTCGCAAATCCTCATTGCAAGTATAGCGGAAACCATAAAAGATTTCATGTTTTTGTAGTGATATCAATATAAAGCTAGCCGACCGTACAACTATTTTTTTACTTTTATAAGAAAATAAATCCCGATCGATAAAAATATAATATTTGGAAGCCAAGCGGCAATAGGTGGAGACAGTATCAAGTTTTCGCCCAGCGATCTTGCTATCGCCTGTACGCTCCAATAAGCAAATACCGCGCACACCGCAAGGATAAAACTTACCATTTTATTTAATCTTTTCCCTATGCCCATTGCAAAAGGAATAGCAATCATCATTATTACAACATGGGAGAACATCGATGCAAACCTCGTATTTAAGATAATTTTTGCCTTAACTACATCTTGTCCAAAAGTTTTTAGCTGATTTATATGTTTATTAAATTCACAAACACTCATAGCCTCAAGGCGAACGTTTCTTGTTTTTACTGTCAAATTTTTCGGTGTTATATGCACGTAGGCATTATAATCTTTAAAGTATATTTCATCCCAAGGTTTACTATCAAAATTTCTCATATCATCCAAAAATTTAATATTAAAATTTCTTATGACCCCGTTTTTAAAAATCCAAGAATTGTTTTCCCATTTTGCTTCTTTGGCTAAAATAAGTTTTCCTATTACAAATGCATCATTGTATTTTTCCATTACAACATCTTTCATTATGCCAGCTTTCGTATCTAAGTGCCCTATTGTTATTCTTGTATTATCAGGCAAAGTTACTATTTGGTTGCAATAATCCATTTGGATTAATATTTTTTCTTTTTCTATTTTTTCTTTTTTTATTTTTTCGTTGTACAAACTTGTTTTTGGAACAATAGTTTCTCTAACGGCAAAATCGCCCATCCCTATAATAAAACCCGTTATAAGAAATATTATTATAATTCGCCATATATTTATTCCGGCAGCTTTAACTACCGTTATTTCATTTTTTTGCGATAAATTGCTGAAAGAAAATAACACGGCTAAAAGCGTAGCTATAGGAAGTGCTTGCATAAGATTTTCAGGAATATTTGAAATCTGATGAAGTAATATAAGATTAAAAGGGGCTTTATGCTTCATATAAAGATCTATTAGCAACAATGATTCAGATATTACTGTTACAAGCGAAAGCGCTGCCACCATAAATATAAAAGTTTTTGCAAAATTTCTAATAATATATTTGTCGAGAATTTTTATCATTTTTTAACCATTCTTCTAAATAAACAAATTCCAACTGTTGCAATTACAAAATTTGGAAGCCACAATATAATTCCAAACGAAACGTATTCTTTTTCACCTAAACTTCCAGAAATGATAAGTAGGGCATAGTAAGTTACGATAATTCCTAAACTCGCTATGTAGCTTACTGCCTTACCTCCTCTGCTGGTCATTACACCTATAGGTAAAGCGATAATTGCAAAAGCTAAAGGCGCAAAAGACATTACCCATCTCAACCATAAATCTTTTTCGTATTTCGTAATTGGTATATTTTGACTCCGGTATTGTTTTATAGTTTTGATAAGTTCAGGAGTTTTTATTGCAGAAATAAGTATACTAGAATCTTCAATAGCGTCTCCAAAAGGTATAAAAAATGTGTAAGTTCCAAAAGCCACTTGTAGCATACTGCCCATATCCGAAGGATGCACCTTTTGCCACCACCCGTCATAGAGCGTCAGCAGTACGCCGTTTTTGCAAGCTTTGACCTTTGCCAAAGGCGCTGCTATACGCCATGAACCTTTATCTTTTTGAGGCAAAACATTCCTCTTATCAGTATTTTTATCGTTGTTATCTTTGTCTTCAAATTTATATATATTTACCCCAGAAAGGGTATTGTCTTTGTTTTTTACCTCATTAGCATATAAATTATAACCACCAATTTGTCTTACTGATTTTTTTTGGACTATAAAGAGAGGTCTTTTTGCTAAAAGTTCTTCCCCAAGAACTTTTTTATGGACATTTATTGAAGGCGCTAATAAATGATTAAAGAATACAAGAAATAAGGATATTGCGCAAACAAGAATTATTATAGGCATTGTAAGCGTTTTATAATTTAAGCCTGAAGATTTCATTATAGTAATTTCGTTGTTTGACGATAATTTTGTGTAAGCCATAAGCACACCAAAAAGTATGGCCATAGGTATAGAAAAAGATAAAATATCTGGAAGTTGAAAAATAAACATTTTTAAAACAATAGAAAGAGCGACACCTTTCGATATCAGCATATCCACCGTATCAAATACTATAGTGATAAGAAGCACGGTGGAAAAAATAATCATTCCAAGAATAAAATGCCCTAAAAACTCCTTAACAAGATATAAATGCAATATTTTTATCTTTTCTGTAATTAAATTAACGACGGAACGTAATTTTTTTAGTATGTTAACGAAGAAATTAAATCGTAAATTTAGTTTTTTTATCATATGTTTGACAAGTTCAATAACGCAGTAGTAGAACTAAGAACCTCCTTAGTGTCAAGATAATTTAGACATTTTCTTGGTTCATTGTTAGCAGTTGATTGTAACGCCTGCGGATATGTTATCAAAACTAGTTCCCTTAGGCAAACCACCTGATAAAACCACTATAGCCAAATTACTTTAAGCTGCACAGTATTGTAGCTTCAAAGATACGCCTGCGCTTGGTATGAAAATCCTCTCTTTTCTGTCACATGTCTTTTACTTTTCTCTTTAACGACGACCAATTAGATGTGAGTTTTGTTCTAGGCTTAAGATGGCTAAAATGCTGTTATGAGGCTAATAATAGGGTTGCTTCTGCTCCACCTACGATTAATTTCGATGATTATATGTATAACTCTGGCTGATGTTTAGGAGGTTTATACCGAAGCTTTGGATAAGTTTACTTCAGTTTTGGACAGAGATAAGTATGGGGTGGCTTTTAGTACTATTGTTGTTCCCGCAAAAGCGGGAATCCATTTAACATGAATACTCGCTTTGCAAATATAACAAACAAAAAACGTCGCGCTTAGTACTGTTGAGATTAGCGATCTGCCAGGGCATTACAGAAATGAGGCTAAGGCGGCAGAAGTTGACAGATAAAGATGTACTAGCTAATAACAAAGGCCTCTTTTGAGCATCCTATTACACCTGTTTACTACGACAAATTTGCTTTGAGTCAACTGTGATTTTAGATTCAAAGCAAATTTCATAGACTGCAATTTGATGTTGCCTGCGACAATCAAAAATCAAAAAAAAGCTTTTATGCGTTTGTTGTGTGCTTTAAAGTTATAAAACTTTATCGATACAAACAGAAACTATCATAGACAAATAAAGAGAAATAATTCCACAACCAAAAACTAAAAAAAATAGCAATGCCACCATCCTCTGCATATCTCTAGGTATTTTGCTTTCTTTGCGTTATGCACCACCCGAATAATTGCTTTCTTCTTTTGTTATAAATATATCATGAGGATGACTTTCTGCAAGCCCTGCGGAAGTTATTTTAACAAACTCTCCTTTTTCTTTAAGCTCTTGTATCGTTTTAACACCACAATATCCCATTGCAGCTCTCAGCCCACCAATCAATTGATAAACAACATCTCTAACTGCGCCTCTGTAAGGTACACGCCCTTCAACACCTTCGGCTACCAATTTCTTTGTATTGTCCTGAAAATATCTGTCGCTACTTCCTGCTAACATTGCAGAAGAAGAACCCATACCCCGATAAGTTTTAAATGCTCGTCCATTAAAGATTATATCTTCCCCAGGACTTTCTTTTGTTCCGGCAAACAGGGAGCCCATCATACACACATTTGCCCCTGCAGCTATTGCTTTAGGAATGTCTCCAGAATATTTAATTCCTCCATCTCCTATAACAGGAATATCGTACTTTGCCGCGACTTGCGCGCAATCATAGATTGCTGTAATCTGAGGAGTGCCTATGCCAGCCACAATCCTTGTCGTACATATAGCCCCAGGACCGATACCAACTTTAATAGCATCTGCACCGGCTTTGATTAAATCTTCTGCTGCTTGGGCTGTTACAACATTGCCTGCAACTATTTGGGCTTGAGGGAAACATTCTTTTACTTCTTTTATTGCGTCAAGAACTCCTTGGCTGTGCCCGTGCGCTGTATCCATGATTAAGACATCAACATTTGCATCAATCAGAGCTTTTGCCCTTTCAAGCATATCTTTCGTAACACCTATAGTTGCGCCTGCAAGAAGTCTACCTTTTTCATCCTTTGAAGAGTTTGGATAACGAATGGCTTTTTCTATATCTTTAATTGTAATAAGACCTTTTAAAATGAAATTTTCATCAACCAGAGGAAGTTTTTCTATTTTTTTGCTTTGCAATATTTTTTTTGCTTCTTGTATAGATGTGCCTATTTTTGCAGTAACAAGATTGTCTTTTGTCATTATTTCAGAAACTTTTTTGTTGTCATCTGTTTCAAAACGCATGTCTCTGTTTGTGATGATTCCGATAAGTTTGCCATTATCATCCACTATCGGAACTCCAGAGATTCTGTATTTTGTAGCAAGTGCTTTAGCTTCTCCAAGAGAGTTGGTTTTTTTTAATGAAAATGGATCGTAGATAACTCCGTGATCGCTTCTTTTAACACGATCAACTTCTAAGGCTTGGGCCTCGATGGACATGTTCTTATGGATTATTCCTATGCCGCCTTCTCTTGCAATGGCAATTGCCATACTGGATTCTGTTACGGTATCCATACCCGCGCTCATAAGAGGAATGTTAAGCTTAATCTTTTTAGTGAGATTTGTGTCTAACAAAACATCTTTAGGGAGTATTTTTGAGTGTTTGGGAATCAACAAAACGTCATCAAAGGTTAAAGCTTCTTTTGAAAACTTTATATTCATTTTTTATTTCCACCCTCTGTTTATTCTACAAGATTGCACGTATTAATTGCAAGGTAAAACAAAAAATCCCACTGTCTTAGCGGGATTGCACATTTTTAATTCTAAATACTCCGACGGCTGGACTCGAACCAGCAACCGATCGGTTAACAGCCGATTGCTCCACCATTGAGCTACGTCGGAACCCGACATCCCATTTGCGATCAGCTAATAGTATACTTATTTTTTAAAAAAATCAAGTTTGCGCATCATATCATGTAAAATGACACGAAAAAAGAATCAAAATATCATTAAACCTCTTGCACAACTTGAGCATTAAATTTTAGAATTACAAATACCTGAAACCCAAGTTAAATCGCAGTCCAAAGGGTCTTTTGCTATTACTTATCTATTCTTTAGACTATTTTAAACCTTTTAACAAATACTTTAATGTTTTCTGCTATAATCATCTGATAAATCTTTCTATTTAACTCCTTATCTTCTTTTGTCAGCTTTTTAGTGTTTGTTTGATCTCTTTTTTTAAAACCAGTGTGTTTGTATGTATTTTGTCTAAGGCCTACTAAATTGTAGTTGCCATGTATCTTATTGTCTTTCTTTGCATAAATACATGCCTACTAAAACAAACTAAAATCGTGCTCCTTGCCCTATTATCCTGTGCATATTACTTGCTCATCTTTAATTTCCACTACTACCAACGGTTATTGTATGTCTATTATTCTTTTCGCTTTCGCCACTTTGCTGTTTTTTTAGGTCTTTGTATCAATCTCTAGCATAATCACTGCTACTGCTACTTCTAGCGCTTTGTTTATCAATACCTATTCCCATCAAGTATTTCCCCCACTACTCATTAATGCTTCTTGTGCATACCCTATGTCTATATCCACAACTTTTGCTGACATTGTAACTGTCTCAAGTGACAATATATCCAAATACCCTATCGTCCTACACACAACTTTTGCTGACATTGTAACTATCTCCTACGATAATTATGTCCTAATACCCTATGTCTATATCCACAACTTTTGCTGACATTGTAACTGTTTCTTGTGACAATATGTTCGGGTATTGCCCTAAAGTATTCAAACATCATCTTTACCATCTTCTCTATACTCAATTTTCTCTTTGCTCTCCTGCCTTCCTCCTTTTCTTTTCTTCTCTCCCGACTATCCTTTGTTTTATCAAATGTTTTCTTTACTCCCATTAATACTAAACCCATTCCACCCGACCACATGCTTTCTTTTTCTGTTTCATAGTACTTCTATTGTACTTTTATATGTTAGTTATTAAGAGGTCTAATGTCTGTAGGTTGCTGTGTAACGAAGTATAAATTCAAACTCAAAGGACGCAAGTAATTTTGATCTTTTTGCTAAGCAAACCTTTAAGCGAAGTTTGCTTTTGAGGGCAAATGAGCAAGGGTCTTGCAAAGCAAACTCAAAAAAGCAACTTAACCTACACTAAAGAGGGGACGGGAACGCAAGTATCTTTGCAGCAACCTCACCTGAGTGCAAAGTATTTTGAATTTAGACAAGGTCACAGCGACATCGCGTACGGTTTGGTTTTACGTACGCAAGTCGCTGTGTAACGAAGTATAAATTCAAACTCAAAGGACGCAAGTAATTTTGAACTTTTTGCTAAGCAAACCTTTAAGCGAAGTTTGCTTTTGAGGGCAAATGAGCAAGGGCTTTAAGCAAAAATTCAAAAGATAAGTCAAACTAA
>BNVZ01000031.1 GCA_025998475.1 Endomicrobiia bacterium
TACTTCGTTACACAGCGACTTGCGTACGTAAAACCAAACCGTACGCGATGTCGCTGTGACCTTGTCTAAATTCAAAATACTTTACACTCAGGTGAGGTTACTGCAAAGATACTTGCGTTCCCGTCCCCTCTTTAGTGTAGGTTAAGTTGCTTTTTTGAGTTTGCTTTGCAAAGTAATCCAGTCCTTGTCTCGTTGTTTTGTAAGAATACGAAATGACGAGGAGACTTCGACCATATTGCGTTACCTGTGTGTAAGAAATCACGACTTAAATGACATTTGAGGATAAATTTAAACGGCAAAGCGATCAGGGTATTCAAGTCTCTATAGCCAACTAGCTTTTGTATCGATAAACCGCTGACTCCTGTGAGTTACGTTCGTTTTTTGTAAATCTAGTTTTTTAAATATTGCTTCTTGCAAAACGGCTAAAATTTTCTCCAAAATCTAAGCAGTGTAAGTGTTAATATAAAGTAATCGATTGTACCTAAGTTCTTTTATTACTGCCGCAAAAACGCAAATCTATGTTAAAACATGCGCGGCATGGTGCAACCTGAAGCGATTTGTTTGTATATCAGACCTCTTAATAACTAACATATAAAAGTACAATAGAAGTACTATTAAACAGAAAAAGAAAGCAGGCGGGTCAGATGGAATGAATGGGTTTAGTATTAATGGGAGTAAAGAAAGCATTTGATAAAACAAAGGATAGTCGGAAGTAAGAAAAGATAGAAGAAAGGAGGGTAAAAAGGTTCAAAATAGTACAGAATAGATATAGAAACCGTAAAAGACCCTTTGGACTGCGATTTAACTTGATTGCAGGTATTTGTAATTTTGAATTTAACACTTAAGTTTTGCAAGAGGTCTAATGTGGTATTTAAGTCCATTAGGCAAAGTGCCAATGCGAGCTTTTGACACAAATGGAACAGTGTCACTTACCTTCCCAAACCCTGCGTAAACATCTTGAGAGTCGATGTTTGTGTTTTGAGCGTTGCACTAACAGACAAAGACTCCTACGATAATAAAAAGTAACATAAAACGCACTACACACTGCTTTAAGTAAGTTTTTACGATATAAGCTCCTTTTTTTGACATCAATTTTGTTTATCTTCAAGTGGATTGTATCTTTTTTATCAAAAATACAATTTTTTGCAGAATCTCAAATCACGACAAACGCATAAAAGCTTTTTTGATTTTTGATTGTCCTTGCCTTATTTTCCTTTTGATAAATTTTAAGAGGTTTTTTAGATAGATTCAAAAACACGTATAAAAAAGATCCCATAGGCTAATGGATAGCTTTTAGAGCGATAAAAGTAGTTGTAAGGCGTAAGGGTTAATGACTTCTACAGCCAAACTCCTCTAAATTGCACTGTAAAGAATAAAAAGACGTATGAAAGGGAGTATACTCACCCCTTAAGCTTGAGAGATGGTGCAATTTCAAGTGATTTAGCTGTAACTCGTTCTATATAATAATAGTATTTCGGTAGTATTTTAGGTGTTATCTTGTATGAGTACGATGCGCACTCTTGTGAAACAAACGATATACTGCTAGAATGTACAAAATGGTAAAAATCAGTTGCATAAGAAAGTTTTTGATTATGGATACGTTAACTACCGCTGAAATTAGTAAAAAACTTAACATTCAAATATCATCTTTATACTACCTGTAGATTTTTGATTTTTAAGAAGATGACAACGAGTTTTTAGAGAAACCCTCTATGCTAAATTTAGACAGTAAAATACAATATTTAAAAGGAATTGGTCCTAAACGTGCTCAAGCGTTTGCGAAGCTCGGTATTGAAAATACCGAGGATCTTCTTACTTTCTTTCCGATTCAGTATCAGGACAGGACAAAAATTATTTCCATACGAAACGCTTATAAACAACTTCAGGAAGGTTGTTTGTTTGTAAAAGTAGGTAAATCCTACGAAAAAGCACTTTCTAATGGATTATGTATATTGGATGTAGAAATATTTGATAGTACATCTATGACGTATGCTCGTTTTTTTAGAAAGAAAAACCAGTATTCAAGCATGGATATTTTTGCTCTTGTAAGAAAAGCTTTCGAACCTAAGAGTTTTGCTTACATATATGGCGATGCAAAGTTGGAACACAGTGGTAGATTTATAACAGTAAATGATTACGAAATCGTCCAAAATGAAAATGATAAACCTTTATCATTTAATAAAATTGTACCGATATATCCAGCAACAGAAGGGTTACATCAAAAATTCATAAGAGAAACGGTGAGAAGTGTTGTGGAATCCTCATGCGAACTATATCCTGACGTGTCAAGCTTAATACCTGATTTTAAAAATATTCCTAAATTAACATCTTCGATTGCAATCCAAAAGATTCATTATCCAAATACTTTGGAAGATGCCGAAAACGCAAGGAGATATTTTGCTTTGCAAGAATTCTTCATTTTAGAAACGACTCTCTCTTTGTCTCGCAGTAATGTCAAAAAAAATACTAAAATACAAAAATATACAATACAAAAAACGTTGCTTCCTGTTTTTAAAAATAATTTAAAGTTTGAATTTACAAAAGATCAGAAAAAAGCAATAAACGATATTTTTTCCGATATGCAAAACATATATCCAATGAACAGGATGCTTACAGGAGATGTTGGTTCAGGCAAAACTGTTGTTGCATTAAGCGCTATTTTGCTTGCTGTTGAAAACGATTATCAGGCAATGATTGTTGCTCCGACAGAAATTTTGGCTGAACAACATTATCTTTCAATATCCAGTATGCTTTCTGGTCTTGATGTTAAAACTGTTTTAGCTACTTCTTCTACATTCAAGAAAAAAAATGAAAAAGAAAAAATATTGTCAGGGTTTGAGAGCGGAGATATAAAGATTGCAATAGGCACGCATTCGTTAATAGAAGACAGAATAAAATTTAAGAATTTATCGTTAATAATAGTAGATGAGCAGCATAGATTCGGCGTTATGCAAAAATTTGCAGCATTAGATAAAGCGCGGACTCCTGATATTTTGATGATGACAGCAACTCCTATTCCTAGAGCTTTTGCAATGACGGCGTATGGCGAAATGGATATGACTGCAATAATGCAGTTTCCTCCGGGTAGAACTCCTGTGAAAACTTATTCTTCAAATGAACAATTTGCCTATACAAATACAATAAAAGAACTAAAAAATGGAAATCAAGCATATATTGTATATCCTCTTATAAATGAGTCGGACAAGTTTGCTTTAAAGTCTGCAGTGCAGGAGTCGGAGAAATTATCGCAGACTTGGTTTAAAGATTTTAAAGTCGGACTTTTACACGGAAAAATGAAGTCATCAAAAAAAAATGAAATAATGCAAAAATTTAAGAGCAAAGAACTTAATGTTTTAATATCCACAACTGTTATTGAAGTAGGTATAGATGTTTCTGATGCTACGATTATGATAATACATCATGCCGAAAGGTTTGGCTTGTCGGCTCTCCACCAGTTAAGAGGAAGAATAGGCAGAAGCACAAAGCAATCCTATGCTTATCTTATAAGCACTTCAAACAGTGAAACAGCTCGTAAAAGACTGTCAATTATGACATCTACAAATAATGGTTTTAAAATTGCGGAAGAAGATTTAAAAATGCGCGGTCCCGGCGAATTAATGGGTACGACACAACATGGATTTCCTGAATTTAAAGCAGGGGATTTAATAAAAGACGCAGATATTATTGAATTTACAAAAAGTTTTGCATCTAGAATTGTAGAAGACGATCCGACTTTTTCTAAAAATGAAAACGCCATATTAAAAAAACTTATAGATAAACATTTTTTAAATAAAACAAAACTTATTAATATAGGTTAGCGACACGAGTTTTAGTCATTTAAAATGAGAGGGATTGTCCTGATTTTAGTTAAACAATGACCTCAAGAGCTTCGCTCTTAACCGAAAAATATCCTCTTGGCTTTCTCTACTAACTGTTTGTTAAAAAATATATCTATTAGACCTCTTAATAACTAACATATAAAAGTACAATAGAAGTACTATGAAACAGAAAAAGAAAGCAGGTGGGTCGGGTGGAATGGGTTTAGGCGATTAATGGGAGTAAAGAAAGGGACGTTTGACAAAACAAAGGATAGCAAGGAGTAAGAAAAGAAAAAGGGGGAGTAGGAGGAGCAAAGAGAAAATTGAGTACAGAGAATATTGTAAAGATGATGTTTTGAGTACTTTAGAGCAATACCCAAACATATTGTCACAAGAGACAGTTACAATGTCAGCAAAAGTTGTGAATATAGACATAGGGTATTAGGAACATAATTATCGTAGGAGACAGCTACAACGTCAGCAAAAGTTGTGGATATAGACATAGGGTATGCACAAGAAGCATTAATGAGTAGTGGGGAATATACTAGATGGGAATAGGTATTGTTAAGGGAAGGTGCGGAAGTAGAAGTAGCAGTGATAGATGCTACAGATGTGATACAAAGACCTAAAAAAAACAGCGAAAGTGGTATAGCGGGAAGAAAAAGAGACATACAACAAAGGCATTGGTAGTAGTGGAAATGAGAAGGAAGCGAATAATATGCACAGCGATTGATAGGGCAAGGAGCACGATTTTGGTTTATTTAAAAAGGCATGTATTTATGCAAAGAAAGACAATAAGATACATGGCAAATACAATTTAGGAGGCCTTAGGCAAAATACATACAAACACACTGGTTTTAAAAAAAGAGATCAAAGAAACACCCGCTGACAAAAGAAGATAAAGAGTTAAATAGAAAGATTTATCAGATGATTATAGTAGAAAACATTAAAGTATTTGTTAAAAGGTTCAAAATAGTCTAAAGAATAGATAAGTAATAGCAGAAGACGCTTTGGACTGCGATTTAACTCAGGGTTTCAGGTATTTGTATTCTTGAATTTAATGCTCAAGTTGTGCGGGAGGTCTAATGTATAATGTAATACGAATGAAAAATCATTTAATACCAATAGATTTCATACAAACTCCTACGGATAATTCAGATACTCTTGTAGAATTAAAAGCTTTTTGGAAGAAGGTTTTGCCATTTATCTTAGAAAGAGAAAAACATTTTGATGATGTATGGAAGAAAGGAACTGAAGAAGAAATTTTTGCAGAACTTGTATTTTGTATTTTTACGCCGCAGAGCAAAGCAGTATCATGCTGGGCTGCAGTGAATAATCTTGCCGATAAAAATATGATATTTAATTCTCAAGACACTGATATTGCAAAAATGATTAACAGTGTCCGGTTCAGAAACAATAAAGCGAAATATGTAGTCCAGGCAAGGAAATTGTTTGCAATTAACAACAAAATCCAAATAAAAGAAAAACTTGCATCTTTTAAAGATATACACAAACTGAGAAAATGGCTTGTAACAACCATTAAAGGCATCGGTTGCAAAGAAGCAGGACATTTCTTAAGAAACATTGGTATAGGTAAAAATCTTGCGATATTAGACAGACATATACTAAGAAATCTTGAAGTCTACGGGTAATAAAAGAGATTCCGCAAACGCTTAATTTAAAAACATATCTTGAAATAGAAAAACAGATGCAGAATTTTGCAAAAAAGACAGGTATTCCCATGTCTCATTTAGACATGCTGTTTTGGTGTAAAAATACAGGTGGTATCTTTAAATAGCGATATATAGACTAGAGTCCGTTCACACAAAAATCAGTACAGAAGTGGTACGAAGACTTGAAATAGGCTTTTTTCAAAAAACAATTTACGAACAGCTTGAAGAGATCAATTATATGCTATCATTTGTATACAGATTCGGAAGAATGTCCATTGACATACCAAAAAAAATAGAAAGCTGGCGGGTCAAACATATAAGATTTTCGCAAGAGATTGGTAAAAACGTTAGGCTAAAGTGTATATCGTTATTTTTAAGTTAATTTACACATAACTTTTGCGACAATATCTTCCGGCATGATTTGCGAAATATTGCCCTTCTTTATTATCACGTGTTTCTCCAAAGGCATAGGCCCTATTTGCATAGAATCGGTGTAGCCAAACACACCTATACATTTCGTACCAACTGCGGCAGCCAAATGCATAGCTCCTGAATCTATACCCACAAACAAGCTGCATTTTTTTAAAAAAGCGGCACTGTCTAAAATACTGTTTTCGGCAATAAATAATTTCGGGGTTGTTCTGCATTTTCTAGCAATTTTATTCAAAATTTCTCTTTCCCATTTTGCACCTGAAAGAACACAACTAAACCCTTCGCAAGAGAGAATATTTACCACTTCAATCCACTTACTTTCTTCCAAACATTTGTCTTGTCTTTTATTGCTTGCTCCTACTGAAATTGCAATTGTATTTGAAACATCACAATGATTATACTCAAACCACTTTTGAACATTGTTTAAATTTTCCTTAGGAATATTTAATATATCTGTATAATCATGCTGAATTGTCTGCAGCCCTGCGGCAAGTCCCAAAGATCTATTATTAAACAATGATGGGACTCCCGTTCTCTGTGCTTTCTTTGTAAGTAAAAAACTTAAAGATGCCGTATCAAAACCTATCCTTTCTTTAATCCCTGAAAGAAAAGCCGAAATTAATGAACTTGGCGACTCTGAAAATAAAACTGCTTTACTAAAATTTCCTTTTCTTATAATACTTATGGAATTTTTATCTTTAGGCACAACTCCGTCAACCAATCCTGAAAATATTAAAAGTGGCGCTAAACCAGGTTTAATAACAGAATATATTTGCGATGTTAGTTCCTGCTTTGCGGCTTTAAGAACAGGAAGCGAAAAGAGCAAATCCCCAAGCTGATTCATATGAAATAGAATTATTTTATCCATTTTTCTATCTCCGCAAAAACACTTTCTGGTTTAATATCATTTATATTGTCGGGATTACTATAATTTTCAATAAGAGAAAAATGTCCTATATAAGGAGATGTTTCATTAATATCGGAAGATCCAAATACAAAAACTGACGGTGTTTGCAAAACAGCAGCTAAATGCATTGAGCCCGTGTCTGCTCCGACAGCAACTTTGCTCTTTAATAAAACTCCGGCAAGTTCTTCTATTGTGGTTTTACCACACAAATCTACAACCTTGCTAGATCGTATTTTTCCAAAATCGCATTTGAGGCCTAAGATTACAATATGCATACTTGTATATTTCTTTGTTATTATATCAATAAGTTTACAATAGTTAGGTATACTCCAGTCTTTTCCCTTTCCCCTTGCAAAAGGAAGAAGTGTAATAAAATCTTTTGAAAATTTGTTTGACGCTTCCTGATGCTTGTCGTACTTAAGAGTCTTTGCCGGTAAAATATTAATTCGTTTTGGATTTTTCACTGCGTTATAGCTTTGTTCACAATGACAATCTACGTAAAGCCCGTTATCTTGTAAAATTTTTTTGACGTTTTTTTCAATGTCATCATTTATTTTTATATTTACTTCGGGTTTAAAAATTTTACCTGTTAAAAAATGAACGGGTTCAAGATTACGAAGAGTAGCATTAAGACATGATTTTTTAGGATACACTTCTTTTATTAAAAAATTACTAAATTCTTTCATTCCGGGAACGCCAAGTTTTATTTTTGCTTTTGCAAATTTTGCCAAAGCAGCACTTCTCAAAAGTCCTTGTAAATCTACAATAATGTCATATTCTATCTTTTTTACTTTTTTTAATACTTCAAAAAAACCTTTTAATCCTTTTTCTCTGTCCCACGTTATAATTTTATCAACATCGCAACAAATTTTAAGCAGAGGCTCCCAATTGTTAAAAACAACCCAGCTTATCTCGCATCCGCAATACGCCTGTTTTAAAGCATTTGCACAAGGCAACGCTTGTATAATATCGCCAAAAGAACTGGGTTTGATAATCAAAATTTTCATATTTATTGTGTACTGTTAAAATAATTTTAAGATAACATCTTACAGTCAACCACGACAAATGCATAAAAGATAAAGGAACATTAGACCTCTTGCACAACTAAGTGTTAAATTCAAAATTACAAACACCTGAAACCTAAGTTAAATCGCAGTCCAAAGGGTCTTTTGCTATTACTTATCTATCTTTTAGACTATTTTGAACCTTTTAACAAATACTTTAATGTTTTCTACTATAATCATCTGATAAAATCTTTCTATTTAACTCTTTATCTTCTTTTGTCAGCTTTTTAGTGTTTCTTTGATCTCTTTTTTTAAAACTAGTGTGTTTGTATGTATTTTGCCTACTAGATCTATAGTCCTTCTTTGAGACTATTTTGACCCTTTTTGCTCTTACCCTATCTATTCTTCTATCTGTCATTGCTATCCTTTGTTTTATCAAATGCTTTCTTTACTCCCGTTAATACTAAACCCATTCCATCTGACGCGCCTGCTTTCTTTTTCTGTTTCATAGTACTTCTATTGTACTTTTATATGTTAGTTATTAAGAGGTCTATTATAATTTAAAAGTAGAATTAATCAAAAAAATAAACAACATTTTGTCACAGTTCGAGCGTAGTTTAAGAAATAACAGATTACCACAGCGTTAGCATTGTTAGCTTAGTCTTAGCATTTAAAAGCCTGCAAAGGCATTAAATTTGTTATTTTTAGACTTTTTAGATGTAGAAGTTAAGGTTGATGAAATACAGATCTTAAATCACTTGCTAATTATCGAAATATGTGATATCTTCTAATTGTAACTGTGATAGGAAAATAACGGGGGTAAGAAATGAAGATAAGAAATATAAGACTGTCAATCTCAGTTGTTTTAGTTGGTTTTTTATGCTTAAGCTCATGCGATAAAAAGAATGCTTTTCTTGTAAACAGAAGGACCGCTACTCCAAAAAAGATAGAAGAAGATAAAGCAACGGAAGAACGGAGAAAGAAAGAAGAAGCGGAAAAGAAAGAAAAAGAAGAAGAAAAAAGATTGAAAGAGGGAACTAGAAAGAGAGAAGAAGAAGAGGAAATTAGAATGAAAGAAGAAGCGAAAAAGAAAGAAGAAGAAGATAATGAAAGAAAGAGAAATGCACCGAGCGGCAGTTCTACTTCGAGCAGTTCAGGCTTAAGCTCAAGCAGTTCAAATTCCTCGCCAGATAAAGAAAAAGGACTAGTAGATAGGCTCATCAAGGAGCTCGAGGTGTTCATCGAAGGGCTCTCCAAGAACATCCACGTCCACACCGCCTTCACCAAAGCCGTCAAAGTTATCAAATTCGCCCACAGAGTCAACGCTGCCTCCGACGTCACCGCCGACGCCCGCGCCGCCGCCAAAGCCGCCCGCAGCGCCATCTCCGCCGCCCGCTACGCCGCCTTCGAAGCCGTCTACGACAAAGCCATCATCGACTACAAAGCCGCCAATCCCGGCGACGCCATCGTCATCGCTACCTGCGCCGCCCTCGCCGCCGCCGAGGCCTCCCCCGACAACAACGCCGCCCAAGCCGCCCGCGCCGCCGCCGTTGCCGCCCTAGCTTGTATCAACGTTTTCGCCCCCACCGGCTCCTCCTACACCCCCGACCGCGCCGTTGCAGACACCGCCGCCTACGCCAAAAAAATTGATAGCACGCAAAACAAAGACCTCGCCGATACCGCCAACAAAGCCGTTGAAATAGTCACAATCTTAGCTGCCAAAGCAAACAAGTGGGTCAAAAAAGCTTAGCATAGTTCTTCATCGAGCAGTTCAAGTAGATAAAGTTTTTGAGCAGTGACACAGATACAGACTAGTTGTGATATTTACAAAAAAAGATATGTAGAGAGAAATGAAAAAACTAGGGGATTTTGGGGTTACCAGCGGCGCAATGAAAATTCATAAGCTTTCTGGAGATTCATCTCGTCTTATGCAAATTTAAGATAAAATATCAATATACACTTATTGGCATTTTTCATCTTGATCTATATAAATTTAAAATAAAATGTCTGTCTAAAGTACACTTATCAGCATTCTTCATCAACTCAACAATCTTTCTCTCTGTTGTTCTGGAATGTTTGATAACACCATCGCTTACAAGATCACCAACTAAAATACATCCAGTAGAATCAACGTAAGTGTTACCAGCATGTATCCTTATTGCCTCATGATTTGCTACATCTGATAGCAGCGAAGTAACCTACTAAAACGTTTAGACTCTGTAAGTATAGTCTTGTATAACTTAGGTTCTATCAACAACCTTGAATCTTTTGACCTTTCAACGCTTGAGCAAAATAATGTTGTAGAGTCATTTAAATATATCGATCCTATGTGTAATCTTTTGCGTAATCTTTGCGATACAACGAGAACTTTAGATCTTCTTCCATTAAACTGCTTTCCATTAATTGTTAAACTATTGCCCCGCAAGCAAGCCATGAGGTAACCGCTTAAAGTAGTACAATTAGGCTATGGAAACGCTTGAAAAAGCAGACAGCATAGTGCATATAAGATACACTATCATTTTGTAACGCCTAAAAGCATAAGAAAAGCTATATTTGATAATATTTAGCGTTGTAATAGTAATTCAAATAACAAAAGAAATTTGGTAACGCTGTAAACATAGAGTTTTGAGCAAATCGGAAATAGATGGCAATCACTCACTACCCATTAAGTTGCAGCCCAAAGTTCTCACCAATGCCAAGTAATACAAGTTATTAAAAGTATAACAGCACGAGAGATGTTTCGCCGTCAATTGATTTAAAAAAAGAACTTTGTGGGTGGCGGCATCGGAGCGATGGATACTTTGTTGCAGCAGTAGGCAAGTAGGAAACAGAAGGATTCTTGGGCACAGTAGGTGAGTAGGAAACAGAAGGGACTCTTGGGCTATGTTACTAAACAGGGGGTCAAAGATCTACAGCAACAATTACAGCTCTTCAATTTCCACTGCTGATACCGCACGTCTTGCTGTGTGGAGGTTTATTTACTGCTGTATTTGCCGGATCTGAATTCAACCTGAGCATTATTGGCTATCGTTAAAGAGGAAAATAAAAGACGCGCGATAAGAAACAGAGGATTTTCATACCAAGCCCCCCGCATCTTTGAAACTACGATATAGTGTGCAACTTAAAATGATTTGACTATAAATCGTTTGACTTTAAGCTTAAGCAAGAAACATGTCACTCCTTGGCTAACATCTAAAAACACGCCTATCCATTTCTCTAAGCGAGTGCAGATTTACTAAATATGGAATCCAGTTGGCCATATTAACGTTTTGAAAATTGAAAACGTTTTCTTGCTTTCGGTCTTCCTGGTTTTTTTCTTTCTACCATTCTTGAATCTCTAGTTAAAAGACCTTCTTTTTTCAATGCTGTTTTTGATGCTTCGTTAAGCTTTAAGATTACTCTTGCCAAACTGTGACTTACCGCTCCTGCCTGACCGCCTACACCACCACCATTAACATTAACATAAAAATCATAACTCCTCGTGCCTTCCCAGACAGCCATGGGCTCTAAAGCTACTTTTTTTAATCTTTCCAAACCACCGAAATATTCGTCTATAGTTTTATCATTAATTATGATTTTGCCGTTACCATCCGAAACACTCACTCTAGCAACCGCGTTTTTTCTGCGTCCTGTGCTTAAATAAGAAATATTACTCATTTTCTCTCCTGATATAATGCTCACTGTTACATACAGTAAACAAGTTAGTAGTAGTTGTGGGCTTTTTCTTGATGTTATAGGATTCTTTCTTTCCTTGAACCACCATTTATTTTTTCAGGCTATGTTTGCTC
>BNVZ01000032.1 GCA_025998475.1 Endomicrobiia bacterium
GCAAAGTCAAATACGCTTCTAGGTTTAACTTTAGGTATTAAACAATTTCTTGTTATATTACCATTTTCAACTTTAGCCTTGATAGGCGCATATACTCAATTGTCATCATCTAAATCAAATACTTAAAGAATGTCATTGGACCTCTTGCACAACTTGAGTATTAAATTTTAGAATTACAAATACCTGCAACCCAAGTTAAATCGCAAGTCAAAGCGTCTTCTGCGGTCTATATTGTACTTTTATATGTTAGTTATGCAAGAGGTCTAATGTCTTTATTGCCAACCAAGGAGTACTTGAGTACTTAACGAAGTATTGTGCTAAGGAAGCATATTTGAATTTTTATCACACTTTGAACCAATCAAGTATAAAAACAAAGAATGCGTTGATATTAGTGGGTATACCATCAAAGTGATGGAAATTGTGAAATCAACATTAAAAGAAGAAGCTTTTGAGTCTGCTGTGACGAAATAAAAAATTAATCCACGATTATTACTATGCATTACAGAAAGAAATAATTAAGACGAGGCATTTACATAAATATATAATAATGATGAGACATCGTTTTGAATTGTTCCTTAAGAAATAATGGAGATACAGTATTTAAAGACGTCAAAATAAATTTAAGATAATAAACACTCACAACTATCAAATAATTGTAGTATTATTGACAAGTAGCTATGAAGTTGTTATATTAACTGACAGATACAAATAATCCAGAAAACTTGACAACAGCTATCATACAACTGTGATATTATTTATAAATATCTAAGAAATTATTATAACAACAAACAATTATAAATTGTTTTTGTATTTTCTATTTATGTCAGTTTAAGATATGAAAGTATTCATAAGCTATCGTACAGCAACACAATTATTGACAAATAGCTATGAGGTTGTTGTAATAACGTACAGCTATAAATAAGCCTAGAAACTTATTAAAAGCTATCATGCAGCTGTAATATTATTTACAAATAGCTATGAAGTTGTTATATCCACAAACAATTATAAATCACTAAGGGGTATTAAGATTGAAAACCATAGCAATTAGTTTACAAAAAGGTGGTACTGGTAAAACAAGTCTTGCTGTTACCTTAGCTGCTGAACTTAGCACTTATGGAGACACGGTTTTAATTGACGCAGACCCTCAAGGTAACGCTAGTGCATGGATAGGCACACAAGCGCTTAAAGCCGAACTTGCTGGCGTATTACTTAAGAAATACGCCTTAGATAATGCAGTAATAAAGACACAAACCCAAGGGCTTTCTCTTTTGCCAAGTGCAGGACTAGACGGACAATTAAAGGTTTTTGTAGAACAGATGGCTTCGGCAGAGCCTTTTTGCATGCAAGATATAATAAGCGAACTTGCAGGATTTAATTACAAATATGCAGTTATTGACTTATCACCTTCATTTGGAACTTTTGAAAGAGAGGCACTTACTGCTAGTGATGAGGTTATAACACCAATAATGCCAGACCCTTTTTGCGTAGATGGAATAGAGATCTTTAGTGCAAACATCATAGATGCAAGACAAAAGATGCACACAGATAAACCATTGTATTCTAAAATTGTCATAAATGCACTAGACAACAGAATAAAACAACACAGCCAAATTGTAAGCGACATGAAAGACAAAGCCAAAGGGCTAAAACTATATCTTATTCCAGTAGACCAAGTTTTCCGCAGGAGCCAAACAACACATCAAACCATACAATCAACGGGTAACGCAAAAGCAGAAACCCTTGAGACAATAAAAATACTTGCAAGGGATTTAACGGAGGCATTTAAATGACTAACAGACTAGACATATCAAGTGCGACAGAAACACTGGCTTTGGCAGCCAGCCCAGAGCTAGATAAGAGTAAAGTACGACAAAGAACTATTGCAGTGCGTATAAACGAAATTGACTACAATCGACTTAATTCCTTATTTGTCGCCCAAGGCACAAATTTATCAGCAGCAGGCAGAGCAGCTATATTTTTTCTTGCAGAACATGTAGAGGCTGGTAAACTGACAATACCAAATGGTGTTATATACAGAGCAAAAAATGTTTAAAAGTTCTTAAAAGATGATTTTGGTATTCTAGGTTATTTTATAAATAGAGAGTTATATGATGAAGATGAAAACGTAGGTCACTAATAAAAATTTGCGACAAACTTGGAATAAATTTATAACAAAAAAGTGTAGACTTATAATATTTTAGTAATAAACTTCTATAAAGTTGTAAATTTGTGGGAAAAAATATAAACCTGTGCAAAAATTAATAAACCTATAATATTCTAAGGGTAAACTTGTGGTATTTTTAGGGTAAACTTGTGACAAGCTTGGGGTAAAGTCTAGTACTTTTATATATTAGTTATGCAAGAGGTCTAATATAAAATTTGCCCACTATTACTACTATTACTACTATTAAAGACTATGTCCTTTGAAATCCAAAGGACAACAGGCAACGTCTTTTTCAAATTTAATAAAAAGATAAAAAGGACAAAAAATGTGGGAAGAAACAAAAAATAAACTATATGATGAAGATATAAAAGAAGGAATTGATAAAAAATATAATCAAATTATATTAAGTACCTCAATATGATAGCTGCTTCTCTTTATGTTAAAATGTACGTCCCTTTGTGTTAAAATGTACGTCCCTTTGTGTTAAAATGTACGTCCCTTTGTGTTAATTTTAAGAAGTTTCCCACAAGTAGATTAAATGAGTTTATAGACGACACATAAATAATTCTAACACTCAAGTCCATGTAGAATCTCATAACATATTGGACTAATTGGCATTAAGGGATAGCCAAAAAGTGACGAAGTGGCGTTTTGTAATTCAAGCTTTTGTGGCGCTTGACTTGACCAATTTTAACTCCTGTAAAATCTAAAAACCTATATTGGCTGTTTTTGTCGCGTTAGAATTAGGTTTATAGCAAAGATATGGCAAAACAATATAAAGATAATTTTACATATAAAATATGCCGTTTATTAAAAGCTCATTATTGTTTTAGCTCGTTTGCTTTTGTTTAACAAAAGTCCAATATGTATTTTTAGATTTCGCATTTGACTTTTTATAAAACTTATGTTAGTTGTGCTCTTGGTACTTCTTTCATGTAGAAGCGGACATCGTGCTCCGCCTCCAGTTAGAATCACCACAGGATGTGTTCAAACCCGTCCTGCGGACCCTCTTCTCTTTCGATTTTCAAAGTTCAATTTTATGCTTGCGTAAAAGCTTTGTCGTTGCTTAAATCTTTTTTTGCAAATGTCGTGTAGACTATCTTGCTTAGCTTTTGTGATGTCAAGATAAAGTCACATATATAATGAAGGCACCGTGAAAGCTTTAACAATTCAACTTGGGATATTTGGCAAAACAAATGTCGGCAAGTCATCTCTTATGAATTTCATAACAGACCAAAATACATCCATTGTTTCTGACATGGCGGGCACTACGACGGATGTCGTATACAAACAGATGGAACTTAATCCCTTAGGCCCCATAACTCTATTTGATACTGCTGGCATTGATGATGCTTCTGTTCTTGGAAGCGCAAGAATAGAGAAAACGCAAAGAGCTTTTGATTCTTCAGATGTTGCTCTTTTAATGTGCGAACAAGGAAAATTCGATAAATTTGAAAAAGATATTGTAGAAGAAGCTGATAAAAGAAAAACACCGTGCATTATTGTCATAAGCAAAACAGATTTACATCCTGTTTCCGAAAGGTTTCATGAAAAATTAAAAAAATATTCAAAGCATATTCTGTTATTCTCAAGCGTTATGACAAATAGAGATAAATTCCTCAATGCCCTGAAAAAGATTCTCGTAGAAGTTCTTCCTGACAACTATATAGAAAATTACTTATCTTTAAGAAATATAGTAAAAAAAGGTGACGCAGTTGTTTTAATTATGCCTATAGATTTAGGGGCGCCTCTTGGAAAAATAATAATGCCTCAGATTCAGACAGTAAGACACATTCTAGATTTAAACGCCGCTTCTTATATAGTTCAAGATACAGAATACGAAACAGCATTACAAAACTTAAAAACGCCTCCTGTAATTGCAATAACAGATTCCCAAGCGATTAAAAGAGTAGCTGCAAAAACTCCCTCAAACATTAAACTTACAACTTTTTCGATAATTTATGCAGCTGATAAATCCGATATTGTGGAGATGGCAAAAGGTGCGGCTGTTCTTCATAATCTTAAAGATGGCGATAATATTTTGATTTCCGAGGCTTGTACTCATCATGCTACTGCAGACGATATCGGCAGAGTAAAACTTCCAAAATGGATTAGAAAATATTCTAAAAAAGATTTGAAAATTAAATATGTTTCAGGACAAGACTATCCTAAAGATATTTCAAATTATAGGGTTATCATACATTGCGGAGGGTGCACTTTAAACAGAAAAGGTATGCTTGCAAGACTAAACAAAGCTGCTGAAGCAGGTGTTTCAATAACAAATTATGGCATTGCAATATCTGTTTTTTATGACGTTATAGAAAAAGTTCTTGAAGTGTTTCCGGAAGCGTTGAAAGCTTATAAACAAGCGTTGAAAAGTCGATAATAAATCTGATATAATCAGCAACGATGGGTATGCAAAATCTGTAAATAAAAAGGAGTTTGCGCGCTATGAGAAAACCGTTAATGGCGGGAAATTGGAAGATGAATAAGACTATTTTAGAAGCTGTGAGTGTTGTTAAAGCTCTGAAAAGTGCGGTTGCTGATATAAGCGATGTTGAAATTTTGCTTTGCCCGAGTTTTACAGCTCTTTATGCGGTAAATAATGAAGTTAAAGGGTCAAATATCAGTATTGGAGCTCAGAATCTTTTTTGGGAAACTAAAGGCGCTTTTACAGGCGAAGTTTCTCCTGCAATGGTGAAAGATACAGGTTGTTCTTATGTTTTAGTCGGTCATTCAGAACGCAGACAGTATTTTGGCGAAACAAATGAAACAGTCAATAAAAAAACAAGAGCGGCTCTTGCGATAGATCTTATCCCTGTGGTGTGTGTAGGAGAAACCCTTGCAGAAAGGGAAAGTAATGTTACTTTTCAAATTATAGAAAAACAGATAGAAGAAGGTTTGGCAGGTCTTACGCCCAAACAGGCATCTTTGACAGTTATAGCTTATGAGCCCGTATGGGCCATAGGTACGGGTAAAACCGCAACTCCGGAACAAGCGCAGGAAGTGCAGGCTTTTGTAAGAAAAATATATGCGCAAATATACAGAGAGGCTGCTGATAAAGTAAGAATTCTTTACGGAGGTTCTGTAAACCCAGGAAATGTTTCAGAACTCATGAAACAGCCCGATATTGATGGTGGATTGGTTGGTGGAGCAAGTTTGGAAGCAGAGTCTTTTGTAAAACTTGTTAAGTATTCCGTAGCCAACTAACTTTATACTAGTGCATTGCGTTAGCGCAAATTGGAAATGTGATTTATGCAGGGACCCTGATAACAAAATTACATGGCGGGGAATATATGGAGAAAATAAAAAAATTGGCATTTGGTACTGATCATACGTCGGTCGAAATAAGAAATACTGTAAAAAAGTATTTAGAAGAAATGGGCTGCGAAGTTGAAGATTTTGGTTTTAGCGGAAGCGGAAGTTGTGACTATCCTGATTATGCCTTAAAAGTCGCAGAAGCTGTTGTAAATAAGAAAGCAGATAAAGGTATTCTTATATGCGGGACAGGAATAGGCATGTCAATTGCATGCAATAAGGTTAAAGGCACGATCGCGGCTGTTTGCTGGAATGAAGATACCGCAAAACTTGCTGCCCATTTCTTCTAAATACTTTTTTACAGTATTTCTTATTTCGACCGACGTATGATCAGTACCAAATGCCAATTTTTTTATTTTCTCCATATATTCCCCGCCATGTAATTTTGTTATCAGGGTCCCTGCATAAATCACATTTCCAATTTGCGCTAACGCAATGCACTAGTATAAAGTTAGTTGGCTACGGAATACTTAACAAGTTTTACAAAAGACTCTGCTTCCAAACTTGCTCCACCAACCAATCCACCATCAATATCGGGCTGTTTCATGAGTTCTGAAACATTTCCTGGGTTTACAGAACCTCCGTAAAGAATTCTTACTTTATCAGCAGCCTCTCTGTATATTTGCGCATATATTTTTCTTACAAAAGCCTGCACTTCCTGCGCTTGTTCCGGAGTTGCGGTTTTACCCGTACCTATGGCCCATACGGGCTCATAAGCTATAACTGTCAAAGATGCCTGTTTGGGCGTAAGACCTGCCAAACCTTCTTCTATCTGTTTTTCTATAATTTGAAAAGTAACATTACTTTCCCTTTCTGCAAGGGTTTCTCCTACACACACCACAGGGATAAGATCTATCGCAAGAGCCGCTCTTGTTTTTTTATTGACTGTTTCATTTGTTTCGCCAAAATACTGTCTGCGTTCTGAATGACCGACTAAAACATAAGAACAACCTGTATCTTTCACCATTGCAGGAGAAACTTCGCCTGTAAAAGCGCCTTTAGTTTCCCAAAAAAGATTCTGAGCTCCAATACTGATATTTGACCCTTTAACTTCATTATTTACCGCATAAAGAGCTGTAAAACTCGGGCAAAGCAAAATTTCAACATCGCTTATATCAGCAACCGCACTTTTCAGAGCTTTAACAACACTCACAGCTTCTAAAATAGTCTTATTCATCTTCCAATTTCCCGCCATTAACGGTTTTCTCATAGCGCGCAAACTCCTTTTTATTTACAGATTTTGCATACCCATCGTTGCTGATTATATCAGATTTATTATCGACTTTTCAACGCTTGTTTATAAGCTTTCAACGCTTCCGGAAACACTTCAAGAACTTTTTCTATAACGTCATAAAAAACAGATATTGCAATGCCATAATTTGTTATTGAAACACCTGCTTCAGCAGCTTTGTTTAGTCTTGCAAGCATACCTTTTCTGTTTAAAGTGCACCCTCCGCAATGTATGATAACCCTATAATTTGAAATATCTTTAGGATAGTCTTGTCCTGAAACATATTTAATTTTCAAATCTTTTTTAGAATATTTTCTAATCCATTTTGGAAGTTTTACTCTGCCGATATCGTCTGCAGTAGCATGATGAGTACAAGCCTCGGAAATCAAAATATTATCGCCATCTTTAAGATTATGAAGAACAGCCGCACCTTTTGCCATCTCCACAATATCGGATTTATCAGCTGCATAAATTATCGAAAAAGTTGTAAGTTTAATGTTTGAGGGAGTTTTTGCAGCTACTCTTTTAATCGCTTGGGAATCTGTTATTGCAATTACAGGAGGCGTTTTTAAGTTTTGT
Organism: Endomicrobiia bacterium; assembly: GCA_025998475.1. Classification (GTDB taxonomy): domain Bacteria; phylum Elusimicrobiota; class Endomicrobiia; order Endomicrobiales; family Endomicrobiaceae; genus Endomicrobiellum. The sequence goes on from BNVZ01000032.1 coordinate 7,293, forward strand.
AATGCTGTTTCGTATTCTGTATCTTGAACTATATAAGAAGCGGCGTTTAAATCTAGAATGTGTCTTACTGTCTGAATCTGAGGCATTATTATTTTTCCAAGAGGCGCCCCTAAATCTATAGGCATAATTAAAACAACTGCGTCACCTTTTTTTACTATATTTCTTAAAGATAAGTAATTTTCTATATAGTTGTCAGGAAGAACTTCTACGAGAATCTTTTTCAGGGCATTGAGGAATTTATCTCTATTTGTCATAACGCTTGAGAATAACAGAATATGCTTTGAATATTTTTTTAATTTTTCATGAAACCTTTCGGAAACAGGATGTAAATCTGTTTTGCTTATGACAATAATGCACGGTGTTTTTCTTTTATCAGCTTCTTCTACAATATCTTTTTCAAATTTATCGAATTTTCCTTGTTCGCACATTAAAAGAGCAACATCTGAAGAATCAAAAGCTCTTTGCGTTTTCTCTATTCTTGCGCTTCCAAGAACAGAAGCATCATCAATGCCAGCAGTATCAAATAGAGTTATGGGGCCTAAGGGATTAAGTTCCATCTGTTTGTATACGACATCCGTCGTAGTGCCCGCCATGTCAGAAACAATGGATGTATTTTGGTCTGTTATGAAATTCATAAGAGATGACTTGCCGACATTTGTTTTGCCAAATATCCCAAGTTGAATTGTTAAAGCTTTCACGGTGCCTTCATTATATATGTGACTTTATCTTGACATCACAAAAGCTAAGCAAGATAGTCTACACGACATTTGCAAAAAAAGATTTAAGCAACGACAAAGCTTTTACGCAAGCATAAAATTGAACTTTGAAAATCGAAAGAGAAGAGGGTCCGCAGGACGGGTTTGAACACATCCTGTGGTGATTCTAACTGGAGGCGGAGCACGATGTCCGCTTCTACATGAAAGAAGTACCAAGAGCACAACTAACATAAGTTTTATAAAAAGTCAAATGCGAAATCTAAAAATACATATTGGACTTTTGTTAAACAAAAGCAAACGAGCTAAAACAATAATGAGCTTTTAATAAACGGCATATTTTATATGTAAAATTATCTTTATATTGTTTTGCCATATCTTTGCTATAAACCTAATTCTAACGCGACAAAAACAGCCAATATAGGTTTTTAGATTTTACAGGAGTTAAAATTGGTCAAGTCAAGCGCCACAAAAGCTTGAATTACAAAACGCCACTTCGTCACTTTTTGGCTATCCCTTAATGCCAATTAGTCCAATATGTTATGAGATTCTACATGGACTTGAGTGTTAGAATTATTTATGTGTCGTCTATAAACTCATTTAATCTACTTGTGGGAAACTTCTTAAAATTAACACAAAGGGACGTACATTTTAACACAAAGGGACGTACATTTTAACACAAAGGGACGTACATTTTAACATAAAGAGAAGCAGCTATCATATTGAGGTACTTAATATAATTTGATTATATTTTTTATCAATTCCTTCTTTTATATCTTCATCATATAGTTTATTTTTTGTTTCTTCCCACATTTTTTGTCCTTTTTATCTTTTTATTAAATTTGAAAAAGACGTTGCCTGTTGTCCTTTGGATTTCAAAGGACATAGTCTTTAATAGTAGTAATAGTAGTAATAGTGGGCAAATTTTATATTAGACCTCTTGCATAACTAATATATAAAAGTACAATAATTTACCCCAAGCTTGTCACAAGTTTACCCTAAAAATACCACAAGTTTACCCTTAGAATATTATAGGTTTATTAATTTTTGCACAGGTTTATATTTTTTCCCACAAATTTACAACTTTATAGAAGTTTATTACTAAAATATTATAAGTCTACACTTTTTTGTTATAAATTTATTCCAAGTTTGTCGCAAATTTTTATTAGTGACCTACGTTTTCATCTTCATCATATAACTCTCTATTTATAAAATAACCTAGAATACCAAAATCATCTTTTAAGAACTTTTAAACATTTTTTGCTCTGTATATAACACCATTTGGTATTGTCAGTTTACCAGCCTCTACATGTTCTGCAAGAAAAAATATAGCTGCTCTGCCTGCTGCTGATAAATTTGTGCCTTGGGCGACAAATAAGGAATTAAGTCGATTGTAGTCAATTTCGTTTATACGCACTGCAATAGTTCTTTGTCGTACTTTACTCTTATCTAGCTCTGGGCTGGCTGCCAAAGCCAGTGTTTCTGTCGCACTTGATATGTCTAGTCTGTTAGTCATTTAAATGCCTCCGTTAAATCCCTTGCAAGTATTTTTATTGTCTCAAGGGTTTCTGCTTTTGCGTTACCCGTTGATTGTATGGTTTGATGTGTTGTTTGGCTCCTGCGGAAAACTTGGTCTACTGGAATAAGATATAGTTTTAGCCCTTTGGCTTTGTCTTTCATGTCGCTTACAATTTGGCTGTGTTGTTTTATTCTGTTGTCTAGTGCATTTATGACAATTTTAGAATACAATGGTTTATCTGTGTGCATCTTTTGTCTTGCATCTATGATGTTTGCACTAAAGATCTCTATTCCATCTACGCAAAAAGGGTCTGGCATTATTGGTGTTATAACCTCATCACTAGCAGTAAGTGCCTCTCTTTCAAAAGTTCCAAATGAAGGTGATAAGTCAATAACTGCATATTTGTAATTAAATCCTGCAAGTTCGCTTATTATATCTTGCATGCAAAAAGGCTCTGCCGAAGCCATCTGTTCTACAAAAACCTTTAATTGTCCGTCTAGTCCTGCACTTGGCAAAAGAGAAAGCCCTTGGGTTTGTGTCTTTATTACTGCATTATCTAAGGCGTATTTCTTAAGTAATACGCCAGCAAGTTCGGCTTTAAGCGCTTGTGTGCCTATCCATGCACTAGCGTTACCTTGAGGGTCTGCGTCAATTAAAACCGTGTCTCCATAAGTGCTAAGTTCAGCAGCTAAGGTAACAGCAAGACTTGTTTTACCAGTACCACCTTTTTGTAAACTAATTGCTATGGTTTTCAATCTTAATACCCCTTAGTGATTTATAATTGTTTGTGGATATAACAACTTCATAGCTATTTGTAAATAATATTACAGCTGCATGATAGCTTTTAATAAGTTTCTAGGCTTATTTATAGCTGTACGTTATTACAACAACCTCATAGCTATTTGTCAATAATTGTGTTGCTGTACGATAGCTTATGAATACTTTCATATCTTAAACTGACATAAATAGAAAATACAAAAACAATTTATAATTGTTTGTTGTTATAATAATTTCTTAGATATTTATAAATAATATCACAGTTGTATGATAGCTGTTGTCAAGTTTTCTGGATTATTTGTATCTGTCAGTTAATATAACAACTTCATAGCTACTTGTCAATAATACTACAATTATTTGATAGTTGTGAGTGTTTATTATCTTAAATTTATTTTGACGTCTTTAAATACTGTATCTCCATTATTTCTTAAGGAACAATTCAAAACGATGTCTCATCATTATTATATATTTATGTAAATGCCTCGTCTTAATTATTTCTTTCTGTAATGCATAGTAATAATCGTGGATTAATTTTTTATTTCGTCACAGCAGACTCAAAAGCTTCTTCTTTTAATGTTGATTTCACAATTTCCATCACTTTGATGGTATACCCACTAATATCAACGCATTCTTTGTTTTTATACTTGATTGGTTCAAAGTGTGATAAAAATTCAAATATGCTTCCTTAGCACAATACTTCGTTAAGTACTCAAGTACTCCTTGGTTGGCAATAAAGACATTAGACCTCTTGCATAACTAACATATAAAAGTACAATATAGACCGCAGAAGACGCTTTGACTTGCGATTTAACTTGGGTTGCAGGTATTTGTAATTCTAAAATTTAATACTCAAGTTGTGCAAGAGGTCCAATGACATTCTTTAAGTATTTGATTTAGATGATGACAATTGAGTATATGCGCCTATCAAGGCTAAAGTTGAAAATGGTAATATAACAAGAAATTGTTTAATACCTAAAGTTAAACCTAGAAGCGTATTTGACTTTGC
>BNVZ01000033.1 GCA_025998475.1 Endomicrobiia bacterium
TATGCAGATTACATTTCGGTGGTATGGAGAAAAACTTGACACAATCCCTTTAAGTTTTATCAAACAAATACCTGGAGTTAAAGGAATAGTGTGGGCATTACATGATATGCCGGCGGGCGAGCACTGGGAAATGGATAGAATTAATCAAGTAAAAGATTACCTTTCTAATGCAGGTTTTAATAATGAAGTGGTTGAAAGCGTTAATGTACATGAAGATATAAAGCTTGGACTTCCCTCCCGTAAAAAATATATAGAAAATTACAAGAATACTCTTAAAAATCTTGGAAAAGCCGGTGTAAAAGTGGTCTGTTATAATTTCATGCCGGTTTTTGATTGGACAAGAACGGACTTATATAAAGCTCTTCCCGATGGTTCAACAGCGCTTTTTTATGAAAAGTCAAAAATTGATTCACTTAACCCCTATGAATTTCTTGATACCATGTCAAAACAAAAAGGATTGATATCAATGCCCGGCTGGGAGAAAGAAAGATTATCTAAAATAAGAGAGCTGTTTAAGGCTTATGAAGGTTTTACCATAGATGATCTTTTTGAAAATGCAAAATATTTTTTACAAGAGATTATTCCCGTTGCAGAGGAAAGCGGTATAAGAATGGCAATACATCCTGACGATCCGCCATGGAGCATTTTTGGACTTCCAAGACTTATAACTTCCAAAGAAAATATACTAAGGTACTTGGGTCTTGTTAACAGTTCGTCAAATGGCGTTACTTTTTGTACCGGCTCGTTGGGATCGTCTGGCAAAAATGATATGGTTGATATGATTAAAACCGTTAAAGATAAAATATTTTTTGCCCATATTAGAAATGTAAAACGTTTTGACAATGGTGATTTTATAGAAAGCTCTCATCGCGCTTGCGATGGTTCTTTGGACATTGTGGAAATTGTGCGTACATTTTGCGATATAGAATTTAAGTATTATATTCGTCCGGATCATGGTAGGCATATTTGGAATGAAGAATCTCGCTCAGGATTGCGTCCGGGATATGGTCTTTACGATAGAGCGTTGGGGATTATGTATTTGCTTGGCATTTGGGATACGTTGAATAAACAAAAGTCGGCATTATAAATTTATGTTAGGGAGAGTGTAATGAATGATTTATTAATGGAAATTTCAAAGATAGGGATAGTGCCGGTTGTAGTGCTTGATAATTCTCAGCAGGCTTTGCCTCTTGCAAAAGCGCTTTATGACGGTGGTATAAAGTGTATGGAAATAACATTTAGGACTATGGCTGCAGAAGAATCAATAAGGACTATTTGTAAAGAAGTGCCTAAAATGCTTGTCGGAGCAGGTACAGTTCTAACTGTGGAACAAGTTGACAAAGCAGTTGCAGCAGGTGCTAAATTTATAGTTAGTCCCGGCCTAAATCCCAAAATTGTCAGGTATTGTCTTGATAAGGGCATTACGATAATTCCGGGCTGCGCAAATCCAAGCGATGTGGAAGTTGCCATAGAGTTCAAGCTTGACATTGTTAAGTTTTTTCCTGCAGAAGCTGCTGGCGGTATTAATATGGTTAAAGCTATGGCTGCACCATATACAAACATAAAATTTATGCCAACAGGAGGGATTGATATAAAAAATTTGAATGCATATCTTTCATTCAATAAAGTAATCGCCTGTGGTGGTAGCTGGATGGTTAATAAAGAATTGATTAAAAATGGCGATTATAAAACTATTACAAAGTTAAGTGAAGAAGCTTTATTTACTATGCTTGGCTTTGAAGTGCAACACATAGGTATTAATATGTTGGATGTTGTTTCTGCAGATGAAACGTCAAAACGGTTTGAAACTTTATTTGGTTTTATAAAGCAAGAACGTTCCGGATCTTTTTTTGCTGGTTCCAGTATAGAGGTTATGAAAAAACAGTTTTTTGGTAAAAACGGACACATCGCTATCCGTACAAATAACGTAGTGCGTGCAGTGTATCATTTAGAACAAAACGGCGTCGTATTTGATTATAAAACTGCATTGTACGATGAAGAGGAAAATTTGCGCAATATATATCTAAGAGAAGAAATAGGAAATTTTGCTGTCCATCTGGTAGGAAAAAAATAATGTACAAGGGGGGGTTAAAATGTCAAAGAAAGTAATAACATTTGGGGAATTAATGCTTAGACTTGCACCTGAAGGGTATTATCGTTTTGTACAAACTGACAATTACGGCGCCACTTATGGAGGAGGAGAAGCCAATGTTGCTGTTTCTCTAGCAAATTTTGGACTTAAAGCAGCTTTTGTAAGCAAAATACCTAAACATGAAATAGGACAAGCTGGCATAAATTCTTTAAAGAAGTACGATGTTGATACCTCTTTTGTAATGCGTGGTGGAGAACGTGTTGGTATATACTTTTTGGAAAAAGGTGCGAGTCAGCGTCCCTCTAAAGTTATTTACGATAGATCAGGTTCTTCTATAGCTACGGCTTCAAAAGAAGATTTTGACTGGGATAAAATTTTTGAAGATACGCAATGGTTTCACTTTACTGGTATTACGCCAGCTTTAAGTGATAACATAGCGCAAATATGCATTGAAGCCTGCAAAATTGCCAAAGAAAAGAAAATCACCATTAGTTGCGATTTGAATTATCGAAACAAATTGTGGACTAAAGAGAAAGCAGGCAAAGTTATGGGGAAGCTTTGCAAATATGTAGATGTTTGTATAGCAAATGAAGAAGATGCTAGCGATGTTTTTAATATAAAAGCAAAACATACGGACGTGTCTTCTGGTAAAGTTAACTATGATAGTTATAAAGAGGTAGCGCAGGAATTAGAAAAAAGATTTAGTTTCTCAAAAGTGGCGATAACTCTTAGAAGTTCTCTCTCTGCCAATGATAATCGATGGGCAGCTATGCTTTATGACAGAAAGGATTTTTTCTTTAGCAGGGAGTATATGATGCATATTGTTGATCGCGTTGGTGGTGGTGATTCTTTTGGCGCCGGACTGATATATTCTTTAATAAGCGGATGTTCAGGACAAGAAACGATAGAGTTTGCGGTTGCCGCTAGCTGTTTAAAGCATAGTATTGAAGGTGACTATAACAATGTTTCGGTTGACGAAGTTAAAAAACTTGCCAGTGGAGATGCATCGGGCCGAGTACAGAGATAATGCTAGATTAATACAATGCCAATGAGGTGGCAAGAGAGGCACAAATAATGCATAAAAGGAGGTAGCATGGAATGGAATAAAAAGGTGGCTGTTATAACCGGAGCCGGCGGTGTGTTACTTAGTGCTTATGCAAAAGAATTGGCTTCAAAAGGTGTTAAAGTGGCTGTTTTAAGTAGAGAACTGAAACATGCGCAACACACTGCAGATGAGATTATAGCTGCCGGTAATACAGCAAGAGCCTATGGTTGCGATGTTCTTGATAAGGGCAATCTTATCAAGACAGAAGAACAGATATATAAAGATTTTGGACAGTACCACATCCTCATAAATGGTGCAGGTGGCAATATGCAAAATGCCAGTACCACAAATGAAACTTTCGCTACTAATGATTTGGATGATCCAAAAGTTCGTTCTTTTTTTAGTCTTGATTCAAATGAAATAGGGAGAGTTTTTTCGGTAAATTTTCTTGGAACATTGATTGTTACCCAGCTTTTTGCAAAACGTATGCTTGGCGTAAAAGGTGCTGTAATTATAAATTTTTCAAGTATGGCGGCACAATGTCCAATGACTAAAGTGCTTGGTTATAGCGCGGCAAAAGCAGCGATTGACAATTTTACAAAATGGCTGGCAGTATACTTTGCGCAACAAGGTGTGCGTGTAAATGCCGTTGCACCTGGATTTTTTCTAACCAATCAAAATAAAACGCTTTTAACAAATCCTGATGGTTCTCTTACAGAAAGATCACACAAAATTATTGGTCATACACCCATGAGACGTTTTGGGCAGGTAGATGATTTATTCGGCACGCTTTCATGGCTTTGCGACGAAGATGCGTCGGGTTTTGTTACCGGCAGTGTTATTGCAGTAGATGGAGGATTTCAGGCATATTCGGGCGTTTAAAATAAAACTGGAGGAAAATTATGAAAAATTTTCTCGACAAAGATTTTTTACTTTCAACGGAAACAGCAAAAGAACTTTTTCATAAGTATGCAGCCAAAAGACCTATCTTGGATTATCATTGCCACATTAGCCCTGAAGAAATTGCACAAGACAGACAGTTTGAAAATATAAGCCAGTGTTGGCTTGAGGGGGATCATTATAAATGGCGCCAAATGCGCTCCAATGGTGTTGAAGAAAAATATATTACCGACAGCAATGTTACGGATAGAGAAAAATTTCAAAAGTGGGCAGAAACTCTTGAAAGAGCAATAGGAAATCCTCTTTACCATTGGAGCCATCTTGAGCTTAGGAAATATTTTGGTTATGAGGGAGTTTTAAATAGCGAAACTGCACAAGAAGTGTGGACATTGTGCAACAAAAAACTACAAGAGAAATCTATGTCTGCGCGAGGTATGATAAAGCAATCGGGTGTTACATTAATTTGCACTACTGATGATCCAGTCGACACTCTCGATTGGCATAAAAAAATTAGGGAAGATAAATCTTTTGATGTACAAGTTCTTCCTGCTTGGCGTCCTGATAAAATGATGGACATAGAAACCCCATTTTTTATAGGTTATATTGCCAAACTTTCTAAAGTAAGTGGTATCAACATTATTTCTTTTGCATCGTTAAAGCAGGCTTTCCAAAAAAGATTAGAGTTTTTTATTTCTTTTGGGTGTCGAGCGACAGATCATGCTTTTGAATACATTATGTATGCTCCGGCTTCAGATAAGGAAGTAGAAGCAATATTTGACAAAAAATTAAAAGGTGGCGTTCTTAGTAAAGAAGAAGAGCTAAAATATAAATTTGCCTTTATGCTTTTTGCAGGAAAAGAATATTCAAAAAATGACCTCGTTATGGAGCTGCATTATGGCTGCAAGCGGAATAATAATACGCTTGTGTTTGATAGACTTGGTCCTAATACAGGGCATGACTGTATAAATAATTTTACTCCTAGTTCTCAGATTGTAGATTTTCTTAATGCTCTTGATTCTACTAACCAACTTCCAAAAACGGTAATATATAGTCTTAATCCAAATGATAATGCCATTATAGCTTCAATATTAGGCTGTTTTCAAGACAGTTCGGCTTTAAGTAAAATACAGCAGGGATCGGCATGGTGGTTTAACGATCATAAAATAGGGATGATAGAACAGCTCACTTCTCTTGCTAATTTGGGTATTTTAAGTAATTTTATCGGAATGCTTACCGATTCGCGGAGCTTTCTATCTTATACAAGACATGAATATTTTAGACGTATTCTTTGCGATTTGGTAGGTACTTGGGTTGAAAACGGTGAATATCCTTACGATATTAAAATGCTTTCCAAAATAGTTTCCGATATTTCCTATAATAATGCTGTTCATTATTTTAAATTTAATCTCCAAGATTTTAAACAAGAGGGTTAAGGTTGCCTAAAAAAGTGATAAGTTAGGCAGTTTTGCCCTAAACTGGGGAATGTAGTGGGGGGGGAGGCAGAGATTTTAAAAGTTTGGCAAGAAATTTTTAAAATTTTGCAAAAAAATCGGACAAAAATCCTAAAAGTAAAAAAGCTTGGTGTTTTTAGAGACATCAAAATGTAGTTTGAATTAGATTGTTTTTTAAAAGGATTTTATCATGGTACAAAATGAAAAGTTTGAGAATATCAACAAAATCAACCGGAAGATGACTAATTACAGATGGATTATTTGTGCTCTTTTATTTTTTGCTACTACGATAAATTACGTTGACAGGCAAGTGTTAAGCTTATTGCAGACATCTCTGTCGAAAGAATTTAACTGGACAAATACTGATTATGCTAATATTACTTCCGCTTTTCAGTTTTGTTATGCAATAAGTATGCTTTTTGTAGGGAAATTTATAGATAAGCTTGGTACTAAAAAAGGATATATATTGGCGTTAATAGTATGGTCAATAGGCGCAATAACGCACGCTTTTGCAAACAGCATAGGCATAGTTGTGTCTCCCTGGCTTTCAGTTTTTGGCATTGTAATGCCGGTGTCTGTAGTAGGTTTTATTGTTGCGCGTATCTGTCTGGGTATAGGCGAAGCTGGAAACTTTCCGGCAGCTATTAAAACAACAGCAGAGTGGTTTCCTAAAAAAGAACGTTCGCTTGCAACAGGTGTTTTTAATTCCGGAGCTAATATCGGAGCGGTTATTGCTCCTCTTAGTGTACCGTTTATATCGAAATATTTTGGCTGGGAATATGCTTTTATTGTAGTAGGCGCAATAGGATTTCTATGGTTAATTTTTTGGAAATATTACTATGATAGTCCAAAAAAACTTCTTGAAAATGGAAAAATAAATGAAGCGGAATACAATTATATTCACAGCGATCCCGAAGACCAATCTGTTAAAAATGATATTAACAGGGAAAATAGTGAAAATAAAATCCACTGGTTCCACCTTCTAAAATATAGACAAACATGGTCTTTTATATCAGGTAAATTTTTTACTGACGGGGTGTGGTGGTTTTTTCTATTTTGGATGCCGGCTTTTCTTAAAACAGCCCATAATATGGAAGGCACTCAGATAGCGATGCCTCTAGCAGTAATGTACACTATGACTATGATAGGCAGCGTGTGCGGAGGATGGCTACCTACTTACTTTATCAACAAAGGTATGAAGATGTACTCTGCTCGCATGACAGCAATGGTTGTTATTGCATTTTTTCCTCTTGTTGTGCTGCTTGCACAGCCTTTTGGTAAAATACTTGGTTGCTGGCTGCCTGTCTTTTTAATAGGGATAGGAATGTCAGCGCATCAAGCATGGTCGGCAAATCTTTTTACTACGGTGTCTGATATGTTTCCTAAAAAAGTTGTGGCTTCAATAATAGGGATAGGTGGTATGGCAGGTGGAATTAGCGGTGTGCTGGTTTCTAAAATTGGCGGTTGGCTGTTTGATTATTACAAGGCAACCGGACACACTGAGACAGGATACACCATAATGTTCGTTTTCTGCGCAACTGCTTATTTGTTGGCATGGAGTGTAATGAAATTATTAGTCCCTCGTTTTAAACCCATAACACTTCTTTGAAAATAAATTATATGTAAATAGGCTTTCAGTAATTTTCCCGCGATCTTGCGGTTGGGGCATTCGTGCGACTGGCTTTATTTTCAAACCTTATAGTCATGGGGTTGGTCTCTGATTATTGACAAACAGGCAAGTAAGACACAAAATCCAGTTGTCTAATAAAGTGAGCGTGGGGGTAGTGAAAATGATAACCAAATGTATAGTCAAATCACCTTAAGTTGTACCGTGTTGTAGTCTCAAAGATATGGGTGAGTTTGGTGCAAAGTTCTCTGTTTCCTGTCATCCTTTCTTAACAAAAGCTTATCTTTTCATTTTTTACTGTGCAATTTAGAGTGATTTGACATACACACATATTCTATGCTACAATAACTAAGCAGCAAAAATAACAAAGGATGGGAAAAAATGATGAAACTAAAAAGAGTATTAGGTGTACTTGTTTTATTTGGCCTTGTTTTAAATTCGTGCGATAAAAAGAATGCTTTCCTTGTAAACAGAAGATATGTTACTCCATAAAGAATTAAAGAAATAGAAGAAGCAAAAAGAGCAAAAGCACAAGAAGACAAAGTGGATGTAGGTGGAAGTAATTCAACTCCAGCTTCAGCTTCAGCTATGACTCCAACTTCAACTCTAAATCTAACCGACTTCGATGCCTTTATCAACGAATGTTTCCCCGACACCGTTGGGGCAGGCAACGCCAGCTACGCCAAAGACACCTTCATTATCGCCTCCAAAGCCCTCAAACACGCCGCCGACGTTATCAACGGTACCGTTCGTGCTGACAAGAACGCCTTCGAAACCGCCAAAGACTACGCCACCGCCGCCGTACAACATACCCTCAGCGATGCCGCCTTCAGCGCCGACGCCAGGGCTTCCGCTAAACTTACCGCCCGTTACGTCGCCCTCTTTGCAGAATATATCGTCGCCAAAGTTGTTGGTGACATCTCCCCTGATGACTGTTTTGCTAAAGGTGAGGCCACCCTCGCCGACAACACTCTCGTCGCCGTTGCCGCCACCGAAAAAGACCGCGACCGCGCCCTCACCCGTGCCGTCCGCGCCCGCGACTGTGCTAATGCCTCCCGCAAGGCCGCCGCCAAAGCCAAAACCCGTCGTTTAGAAGCTGCCAACTACATCAACAACACCGTCTACCGAATCGCCGACCCTGCCGTTTCCGCCAACACCGTCCGCACCACTCACGATGCCCTCGCTGCCTCCGCTGTCATTGTCGGCTACACCAACTTCGTCGCCGTCGCCGACGCCCTCACCAAAGACCGTCGCAGCTACACCAGCTACGACCACATCACCCGTGCCAACATGACCGTTGTATTCGCCGCCGCCGACGACACTCTCGACGCCGCCAACGCCACCGCCGCCACCGCCGCCACCGCCGCCCTCAAAGCCGCCAACGAACGCCCCAGCCTCCTGCATGGCGACGACGCCGCTGTCTTCTCCATCGCCGACCTCCGTACCTTAACCGCCAACGGCGCCGACCTTTACGCCAAAGCCGTCATCACCCACCTCACCGCTCGCGCCAAAGCCGACAACGACAAACGCTACGCCGCCATCGCCGACAAATTTGCCATAAATGTCAGAGGCTTAGATATTTTATTTAATACTTGGCAAAGTCAAAGAACCTAAAGCGCTAGTCGTCAAAGCCAACGCGTCCTTGTACCTACCACACAACTTACGTATCTTGCTGCATCTAATTGAACCGCACAGCCTCTGTGTGATCCGTGTTGTCCTGTTTGTGTGTCAATGTTCAAGAAGAGATTCATATGACCATCCAGAAGAGAATGCTCGAAATGTCGTCGCCAATTTTGTCACATACATAATTCATGCCTGACACATACGGAAAAAACATTTTACATTTTTGAGTCTGTTGTGTTAAATGATAAGACTAGCGTGAATGTGCCTTTGGCCTTGAGATGAGTAGAATTTATTTTATAGTCAAATCGCTTTAAATTGCACAGTAACAAACGAAAAGGTAAGTCTTTATTAAAAAAGGATGACAGGAAACAAAAGATTCCACACCAAACTCACCCATATCTTTGAGACTACAACACGGTGCAATTTGAAGCGATTCGACTATAAATGTAACAGATGTGGAAGTACAGGGTATGCAGATAACGGAGTTAACAGAGAGGCAAGACTTGCGGACACCAGTAGCAACCGTTGTTTCGCTTTTAGCAAACGCGTATAGAAATAACTTAATCATCTTTACTGCCATGGACCAGTAAGAATTGCTACATGGGTTTTTAGAGATACCCTATGGTAAAAGATATTTTTTAGGAAACATATTATCCTGTCCTAAAATTCCTGACTTATCAAAACTTTTCTTAAATTTCGACATTTCTTTAAACCCATTTTCACCAAGCATTTTTTCCAAGAATATATGTTTAAGTTTTCCTATCGCGTGTTCTGCTGAAACTGTACCTCCAAGTTCAACAGCTTTATCTGCAATATTTGCATACATCTGTCTGCATTTTTCATACTCTTCTTTACTTGTGGCCACAATATTTGCATGCAAGTGATTTTCGCCAATATGTCCGAATGTTAAATTAAAAATACCTGCCTTCTTAAATTCAGCATCGCAAAAATCAACTATTTCTAGAAGTTTGCCATCAGGTACTGCAAAATCTGTACCAACTTTAGGAATTTTAGTCTTTTTTACCATTTCATTTACACGTTCAGGAATCCTGTGTCTAAAAACTCTAAATTTCTCCTGCTCTTCCAAATTTGAAGCAAACCAAACTTTTTCTAAATCTATATTGCTACTTTCAATAACTTCAACCCACTTTTCTGTTAAAATATCTTGGTTATCTTCGTATATGTCTTGTTCAAACATTATACCCGCTTCAACATTTTCACAAATAGCAGGATAATCATTTCTTATAAGAAACAGCGCATTTTTATCAAAATATTCCAAAGACATTGCACTAACTGAATTTTTTAGATTTTCTTCTTTGGTTTTCTTAGATAATAATTTTATTTTATTTACAAATTCATACGCGTCATTTCGTTTTTCAAAAAATATTATCCCTCCAAAAACTTCTTTAAAATGAGGAATAAGTCTTAATATCGCCTCGACAATAATGCAAATAGTTCCCTCGGAACCTATAAAAACATCTACTAAATCGGCATTTGGATAATTGTAATACCCTGCGGCATTTTTTATAGCAGGCAAGTTATATTTAGGAAGTGTTACGCGTTTTTTGCCTTTATCCGTATCAAAAACTATAATGTCATCGTTGCCTGCAAAATATCTTCCTCTTTCAACAAAACTACAAGAACCATCGGAAAAAACAACTTTCAATGCTTCAACATAATCTCTTGTTACGCCAAATTTAAAACCTCTGCCACCAGAAGCATTTGTTGAAATGTTACCCCCAATAGACGCATTTTTTTCAGTCGGATCAGGAGGATACATCCAACCTGCATTATAAGCTTTTAATTTTATATCGTTTATTTTTACACCTGATTGAACAGCAATAGTAGCTTTTTTATCATCAATTTTTTCTATTTCGCCCATTTTATTAAGTTTTTCTAAAGACAATATCGTCCCGCCAAACGCAAGCCCCGAAGCGGTATTTCCAGTAAGAGCACCTGCAATAGTTACAGGGGTATTCAATTTAGACATTTGCGCAATAAATACAGAAACATCGTCTTCAGTTTCTGCTATTGCGACAAAATCGGCGTTAGAGCCTCTAACGCCTGAATTATCTTCAAAATAATTTTGGATTGTATCTTGATCTTTCTTAATTATCATTTTATGATCTCTCCAAAAACCACTAGTTTTTTACTTTTAAGATTTTTATTGGATTTTTTTTGAAAATTCTTTGCTCTTTTTCTACGCTAAAAGTTATCTTTACTTTTAGAGAAATTGTATCTTTTTTTTATCAAAATAGTTTGATGCAGACGTGTAATATAGTCAAATCACTTTAGGTTGCATCGTAGTGTGGTTTCAAAGATGCGGATGATTTTGGTGTAAAATCTTCTGTTTCCTGCCATCCTCTTTAACAAAAGCCTACCTTTTCATTTGTTACTGTGATTTGACTAGCAAGGATAAATTAAAACTTAAACTTTAACCGCTATGCCCTTATTTTCAACTTGCCAATTGCAACGCCTGTAATT
>BNVZ01000034.1 GCA_025998475.1 Endomicrobiia bacterium
AGGTGATCAAGTGGGTCATCGTTCTCATCAAACAGTCAGTACGTCGTAGTGGGAAAATGGGGTCAGTAGCTTGCAAGCTTATCTGATCATCAATCGGGTAGTCATCCAAGCTCGGGTAGTTCGAGTCCAAGTTCATCAGTATCATCAGAAGATGTCACCACCGAAACCGTCATCGACGCGCCCGTGTCGACGCGCCGTCTACGCCGTCCGTGCGCCTTCAACACCATCTGCACCCCTCTGTTGTCGCCCCCGCGCGGCGGGTGGCGCCGCCAACACCAACGCCTACGCCTACACCGTCCTCGTCAACGCCCGCAAAGAAGCAATCCACACCGCTGCTTCTTTGTAGCCATGCCATCGTTTCCTAGTTTATCATCAGCACCAATTACAGCTTTATCTGATGTCACCGAGGCCATCAAACACCTCATCTCCATCACCGCCATCGCTCTCAAGCACGTCAATGCTGTCATCAATAGAAACGTCCACGACGTTAACAAGGAAGCACTCGAGAAAGCTCGTACCTTCACCACCCATGCCTACTAAGACGCCTACGAAGCCGTCATCAACGCCATCATCGCCAACCAGCTCAAGCGTCAAAGTCATCGCCTTCACCTCCTGCACTAAAGTCTTCGTCTTCGACACGACTACGCTGCTCGCACCCCGCGACACCGCCGCCGCCCGTGCCGCCCTCTTAAGCACCCTCAACGTCCTCGACACCCCTCGCCGAGGTCGCATACTGTACTACCCTGAATTTTTAGAATACGTCGTTGCCAAAGCTACTTATTAACGACTCCAGCACCGTTGCCACCAACATCTTTGCCCGTGATGTCTCCACTACCCGCGACAACGCCCGTGCTGCTAGCGAGTTATTATCTCAAAGTACCTGTGTGACAACCTGCAAATCAAGAAGAACTTAAAGGACTTAGTCGACACTGTCGATGCCTTCGTCAAAGAATCCGAAGCCTTGACCATAAAAGTTGGAATTGCCACTATAGCCTACGGAGTCAAAACCAGCGTAAAGCCAAAACCACCTAAGAAACTTAAAAACCTCAAAGCAAGGGAGTTGCTGTAGTTTTTGTTATGGCATTAAAAATTCTGACGTTTCTCATAATAATTACTGATTTTTTGTATTCTGATACATTTTGCAGTTTTAATTAAGAAATAAGGATTTTTATAAATTTGTCTACAAAAAGATACCAGTACCACTTTTTGGGGTGCAGGTCAACGGCAGGAAACAGAAAATTTTTACACCAAGTTCGCTCGCTTTGCTCATTCTGCCTTTCTTCTTTTCTTTTCTCCTTGCTATCCTTGACTCTTTTGTCAAATGTCCCTTTCTTTACTCTCATCAATACTAAACCCATTCCATCCGACCCACATGCTTTCTTTTTCTGTTTCATAGTACTTCTATTGTACTTTTATATGTTAGTTATGTAAGAGGTCTAATACTTTGTAATTTAAAAGTTTTATTTGGTATACTCCTACATGTTGGTTTTCTCTAAACAACCCATGATTTTACAGGTTTCTGTATTTACCATGCTAACCCCGTTTAAGATATCTCGTCATAGGGTACCAAAACTAAAGACTAGCAACAGTAACTTGTTAAAGTTTTTAGAGATGCCCTATAGTATTATACCTGACATATTTATTAATAATTTTAAAGAAGGTTGTTATATGGAAAGAAAATATCAAGTAGTGATAATCGGAGCAGGGCACGCAGGCTGCGAAGCTTCTTTAGTATGTGCAAGAATGGGATTAAAAACGCTTGTGCTTACACTAAATGTAGATTCAATAGCAAGAATGCCTTGTAATCCGGCAATTGGAGGAATTGCAAAAGGACAAATGGTTAGAGAAATCGACGCTATAGGCGGAGAAATGGGCCAGATAACAGATCGCGCGGGATTACAATTTAAAATGTTAAACAGTTCAAGGGGGCCTGCAGTATGGTCGCCAAGAGCCCAGTGCGATAAAGAACTTTATTCTGTTCTAATGTCAAAATCTTTACAAAATCAGTCTGATCTTGAAATATTACAATCTGAAGCAACATCGCTAATAGTAAAAAATGGAAAAGTGTGTGGTGTAAAAATACTTACCGGAGAAACAATAAACGCCGACGCAGTAGTAGTAACCACCGGAACATTCTTGAACGGCGCAATACATCTTGGCAAAATGCATTTTGACGGTGGAAGATTTAACGAAAGACCTGCATCTTATCTTTCAATATCACTTGCCAAAGATTGCGGTTTAAAGCTAGGTAGATTTAAAACAACCACAACTCCAAGAATTAATACCCTTTCAATAGATTATTCAAAAATGACAGAACAGCTTGGTGATGAAAAGCCAAAACCATTCTCTCATTTTACAGAAATTAAACAGTGGAGAGCAACCTTAAAACAACTTCCGTGTTGGCTTACATATACAAATACTTGTACTCATAAAATAGTCGAAGACAATCTCGGTCTTTCTTCCATCAACATAGGAGAAGTAAACAGTAAAAGTCCAAGATATTGTCCTGCTATAGAAGAAAAGATTGAACGCTATCCTGAAAAAACAAGCCATCACATATTTGTCGAGCCGGAAGGATACAACACAAACGAAGTCTATCTTAATGGTCTTTACACAGGTCTTCCTTTTGATCTCCAGCAGAAAATGATAAACTCGATAGCCGGTCTTGAGGATGCAAAAGTTATAAGATACGGGTATGCCATTGAATATGACTATTCAAGTCCGTTACAAATTAAAAAATCTTTAGAAACAAAAACTGTCGAAAATCTTTTTTTAGGTGGGCAAATAAACGGAACTACTGGTTATGAAGAAGCGGCATCTCAAGGTTTTGTGGCTGGCGTAAACGCAGGTCTTAAAGTTTTAGGCAAAGCTCCTCTTATACTTGGAAGAAATGAATCTTATGTCGGAATACTTATAGACGATATAACTACAAAAGGCGTGGATGAGCCTTATAGGATGTTTACATCTAGAGCAGAGTACAGACTTTCTATAAGAAACGATAACGCCGACTTAAGACTTATGGATATAGGTCGTTCAATAGGACTTATATCGGATAAAGCATATGAAAAATTTGAGCTGTATAGAAATACTCTTGCAGATGTATATGAAAACAATACCGACAATTTACCTACCGATAAAGAATTATCTCCATGGTCTTTTGAAAGAATAAATGAAGAAATTTTTATACATAAAAAATACGAAGGTTACATAGAGATTCAAGATAGGATGGCAAATAAAATGAAGAAAAATGAAGATCGTAAAATCCCTGAAGATTTTGATTACAGTAAAGTTGATTCTTTTTCTTCCGAGACAAAACAAAGGCTTATGGAAGTGCGTCCACAAACTATAGGACAAGCTTCTAGAATACATGCAGTCAAACCGTCTGATATAGCGATTCTTACAATTTATCTTGAAAAACGAAAAAGAGAGGAGTCAAAAAAACTTTGAGAAGAAAAATAGTTGATATTTATTTTTTTACAGGAACGGGTAATACATTACTTGCGGCAAAAACAATTGCCGAGACATTAAAAAATAACAATTGTATAGTCAACGTTAACGATATTGCAAAAACTGACCCGAAAAAAGTTAACTTATCAAATACCATAGGGATAGGTTTTCCGATAGCTTGCTGGAATACATTTCCGATAGCAAGAAGCTTTATAAATGATTTACCAAATACAATCGGAACGGAAGTTTTTACATTTGCAACCATGGGAAATTCTTCTTTAAATGCCGCTGCAAACTTTGGACATATTCTTAAAAACAAAGGATACTCTCTAATAGGTTCTTGTGGCTTTTTAATGCCAAATAATTTTATTGCAGTGCAAAAAGAAGAAAAGAACGTGGCAAAAAGAGAAAAAGCGTATAAGCAAATAGAGCACTTTGTAAGTGAACTTGTCACTGGCGCGCCAAATCCTGGCAAAACAAATTTATTTTTCCAAACGTGTTTTGCAATATCGGGTTTTATAATAAATAGATGGAAAGGAAATATCTTCCAAAGAATTGCAAAATTTAATATAACCAAAGGCAGGTGCACCAAATGTGGGCTTTGCGCTAAAATATGTCCTGTTAAAAACATCTTATCAGAAGATAATTATCCTGTTTTCTCCGGAAAAAGATGTCAACTATGTATGAGATGTATATCATATTGTTCTTCGCATTCAATAAAATTTTTTCTTATAAGAAAAACATATAGAGCACTAACTGATGAGGAAATGAAAAGGTGGTTCCTTTGCGTTAAAAAATGAGGGCTATAGTTAAATCACTTCAAGCTGCACTGTGACAAAAAGAAAACAAATTTTTGTTAAAAAATGGCACAAGACATAAGTTTTGTCTGTTTTAGTACAGGGTTTCTCTAAAAACATCCTAATATTTATCAAAAAACATAGAACAAAAAAGTACCTTTTATGTCTTGGCAAGAAAGTTTTAAAATTTGCAAAAAAGTCAGGCAAAAAACCTAAAAACAGAAAAACAATGGGGTTTTTAGAGAAATCCAGCTTGTTTATAGGAATGAGGATTGTATTAGCATTGCGGCAAGGCAAACGAGCGGATACGAGATTACTTAAGCTGGCATAATATCAAACGGTGCCACGAAAGCTTGAGTTACAAAACGCTGCTTCGTTATTCTTTAGCTATCTTTAATGCCAATTAGTTCAGTGTGTTATAAGATTCTACAATGCATTGACAATTCCATAGGCAAGTTATAGAATAAAGTTATGGAGAATATTGATATCTTGGCTGTAAAAGTTAAGAAAACAGCGGAAAAGTTAAAAAAAATTACTGATGAAAATAATAAATTGAAGTTGGAAGTAGACTATTTAAGAAAAGATAATGAACGTAACAAGAGACAATTTGGCGAGTATTTAGTGTTAAGGAAAAATACAGAGGCAGCGGTTATAAAAATTGAAAGAATTATAAAAAAAATTGATACGGTGAAGGTTTAATGATTATGACTGCAACCTCCGAAAGAATTATGGGTAGAGACATAGAATTTAATATAGATGATATAGATGAATTGAGCTTTAGCAGAGTGATAAACTTTGTAAATGAGCAGTGGATGGAGGTGAAAAGTGAGAATATTAACGTCCCCGACACGCAGAAAATAGCGGCTTTGACAGCTGTAAAAATTGCGGCAGAACTGCTCAAGTTAAAAGATTTGCAGGAAAGTATTTCAAACAATTATGAAAAAAAAATTAGAGACTTCATTATACAGTTAGACGAAGTCGATTGTGCAAATTGAAATATTTTTTATATTTAATCTGCGGTGT
This sequence comes from Endomicrobiia bacterium, assembly GCA_025998475.1. Lineage (GTDB taxonomy): Bacteria > Elusimicrobiota > Endomicrobiia > Endomicrobiales > Endomicrobiaceae > Endomicrobiellum. The sequence continues at coordinate 5,268 of BNVZ01000034.1, forward strand.
TGGTGATGTTTTAGTCGGTTTATTTCTATAAGTCTATTTTAAAGAACAACAGTCGAGTGTATGCTTGTGGGCATATGTCGCTGCGTCTTGCTCTTAAAAAGATGGACATTAAATCGATTAAAAATAACGGCATCGCGGATTTTTATTATGAAACAAACAAATTTTTTTGAAAATGTAGCAAATCAGAAGAACAAGCCGTTGGCTGCAAGAATGGCTCCCGGTAGTTTTGAAGAATTTATGGGACAGGATAACATCTTCGGAAACGGTAAACTTTTACGGCGTTCAATAGAGGCGGATAACCTTGGGTCTGTAATTTTTTTCGGACCTCCTGGTACAGGTAAAAGCGCATTGTCAAAAATTATTGCTTTAAAAACAAAGTCGCATTTTGAAGAAGCCAATGCTGTAACAATAGGTATAGCAGATATAAGGAAAGTAATAGATGCGGCAAAAGCAAGAGCAGAGATATCAGGCAAAAAGACTATTCTTATGCTTGATGAGATTCATCATTTTAATCGTTCGCAACAAGACGCATTGCTTCCTGATGTTGAAAGAGGAACAATAACTTTAATTGGAATAACAACAGAGAATCCGTTCTTTTATATAAATGCTGCGATTATTTCAAGAAGTACAGTTTTTGAGTTTAAACCTTTGGAGAAAGAAGCTCTTTCATCAATTATGGAAGCGGCTCTAAAGGATAAAGAAAAAGGGCTCGGAAACTATAAAGTTAAAATGTCTGATGAGGCAAAAGAGCATTTGCTTGCAAACGCTGAGGGAGATGCCAGAAAGCTTCTCAACGCTCTTGAGATAGGAGTTCTTTCAACAAAAGTTGACGATGGCGGTACAAGAGTTTTTGATATTGACATAGCACAGGAATCGATGCAGAAAAGAGCCATTTTATATGATCGATCGGGAGATGCTCATTACGACCATATATCTGCGTTTATTAAATCTATGAGAGGCACTAATCCTGACGCAGCTATTTATTGGATGGCAAAAATGCTTACAGCGGGCGAAGATCCTCGTTTTATTGCAAGAAGAATTGTAATTTGCGCTTCTGAAGATGTAGGTATGGCAGATCCCATGGCTTTAACCTTAGCAGTTTCTGCTTTTAGTGCGGTTGAATTTATAGGAATGCCTGAAGCAAGAATTATTTTAGCTCAAGCAGCGATTTACGTTGCATGTGCTCCTAAATCAAATGCTTCTTATCTATCTATCGTGAAAGCTTTATCTGAAGTTAAAAATGGTAAAGCCAGAAATGTTCCTAATCACTTAAAGGATGCAAATCTCGATTGCAAAAAGTTTGGACACGGACAAGGATATAAATATCCGCATGATTTTGAAGGACATTATGTAGAACAAGATTACTGGACTGATCCTGTCGAACTTTATAGCCCGACAGAAGAAGGTTGCGAAGGGAGAATTCGTGAGCGACTATTTGGAATCAGAAAAAAGAAAATTAAGGACTGAATTTTTATCTTTAAGAAATAGAATGGATTCGGTTTCGGTAGTGGCTTACAGCGTCGATATTTTTGCTAAAATTGAGATGCTTGCTACGTATAAAAAGGCAAGAACAGTTATGTTCTATCTATCTTGCGGTTCTGAAGTTGCGACTGACTCAATGATAACGTCTGCTATTAAGGAAGGCAAAATTGTTGCTGTTCCGACGTTAAAGAATACTATAGACAAACAGTTGCAAGTTGTAAAAATTTCAAAACTTGAAGATGCATGCCAACTTGTCTACGGTATAAGACAGCCGGAAATAAATCCCAATGATATTGTCGAAAAAGACAATATTGATTTGGTTTTTGTTCCAGGTGTCGCTTTTGATGTTTTGGGTTATAGAATAGGTTATGGCAAAGGCTATTATGATAGGTGGCTTGAAAGCGTGCCGATATCGAAGACAATAGCGCTTGCTTATGATTTCCAAATTACAAAAAAACTTCCAATCGGAAAACACGATATACCGGTTGGTACGATTGTTACTGAAAGACAGATCTTGAAAAGTCATTAAAATTAAGGAGTGGAGATATGGAAAACTTTACAGTGATTGTTATAACTGCTTTAGCTGGTCTGGTTGTAGGATATGTTGTTCGTTTTATTTATGCAAAATTAAATGCTAAATCAGCAGAGCATACTTCGGAAAGAATTATAAAAGAAGCAGGAATTATATCGGAAGCAAAGAAAAAAGAAGCTCTTTTAGATGCAAAGTTGATAGTTGACAAAGAAAGGAAAGAATTTGAACATGAAACAAGAGAAAGAAAACAATCTGTTCAGAACATGGAGAACAGAGTAAATCAGCGCGAAGAAAATTTAGACCGCAGAATAGATGCGCTTGACAAAAGAGAAAGAGATTTAATAGCCAAAGAAAGAAATATTACTTCCAAAGAACAGTCTCTTGCCGTGAAATCTGCTGAAATCGATAGAGCAAAAGAGGAGCAGAGAAAGATTCTTGAAAAAATCTCCGGAATGTCAGGAGAAGAAGCAAAGAAAATTCTTGTAAGCGAAATGGAAAAAGAAGCAAAACAAGACGCTGCTATTTTAGCTCAGAGAATTGAACAAGAAACACGCGAAAATGCAGATAGAAAATCTAAAGAAATTCTTTCAATTGCAATACAACGTATAGCTGCGGATCATACTGCGGATATTACCACATCGACAGTACAAATTCCAAACGATGATGTTAAAGGAAGGATTATAGGAAGAGAAGGAAGAAACATAAAAGCTTTTGAACAGGAAACAGGTGTTGATTTGATAATTGATGATACCCCTGAAGCTATAACTATTTCAGCGTTTGACGGAGTCAGAAGACAAATAGCAAAGATTGCTTTAGAAAAATTGATTATCGATGGTAGAATTCATCCGGCAAGAATCGAAGAGATTGTCGAGAAAGTTAGAAGGGAAATGGGTCAACATCTTAAAGAAGTTGGAGAACAAGCTACGATTGACGCGGGCGTTCCTGGGCTTAACATTGAAATTATTAAATTGCTTGGAAAGTTAAAATACAGAACTTCCTACGGGCAAAACCAACTACAGCATACGTTGGAAGTTACGTGGCTTGCAGGTGCTATAGCTGGAGAGCTTGGTCTTGATGTAGTGTTTTGTAAAAAAGCAGGATTGTTGCATGATATAGGTAAAGCTGTCGATCATGAAGTTGAAGGCACTCATCACCAAATTTCTGCCGATATAGCTAAAAGATATGGTGAATCTCCAAAAATGATAAATGCAATTTTATCTCATCATGAAGGTATAGAATCTCCTTCGAGCCCTGAAGCTTTTGTTATAGCCGCCGCGGATGCAATTTCTGCTGCAAGACCGGGCGCAAGAAGAGAGTCTGTAGAGCATTATTTAAAACGCCTTGAAAAGCTTGAAAAAGTTGCAAAAGAATTTAGTGGTGTTTCAATGGCATATGCCATACAGGCAGGAAGAGAAGTAAGAATATTAGTAGAACCCGAAAAGATAGATGATAAACAGGCACAGGTTTTGGCTTATGATATAGCAAAAAAAGTTGAACAAGATCTTGAATATCCAGGGCAAATTAAAATTGTAGTTATACGAGAGACACGCGCCCAGGATATAGCTAAATAAATTTATTATAGTTACCTTCTTTACGATGACCCAAAAAAAATTAAAATAAAAGAAATGATAAAGGTAATTAAAGCATAAAAGCCTTGAAAATAACAAGGAGGATCTCTCTAAAAACCCATACATGTTTGTGCAATCAAATTACTTAAAAATCTTAAAATGGAAAACTATTGGTTTTAGAGATGCCCCTATTGTTTTTAATGGCTGTTGATTTTATTTCACTAATATTGCCCCTTGCCCTGTATCAAACATTAGTCCTCGTTGTAAGCAAATGGGAGCTACCAATATTTAACTTTCTATTTGTTTATGAGAGAACATAACGACTCCGACAGATTAACTTCTTATTCGATGTTTACTTACAAGAGTCAGTTGTAGGTGTTGCGCCGGCAAGTTTAAGTTGGGATGTAACGTGACGATTGCACGGTGGTTTGACAGAAGATTTTAAAATCTGATAGGACGGATCCCTCTTATGAAAATTTTATCAAAAAAAAATCTTATTTTTTCCGCGATTTTTGTAATTTGCCTAACTGCAATTACAATTTTTATTATAAAAAAAAATTCACCTGCTAAGTTTCCAGAAGAAAAAAAACCGGAAATTGAAAAAGTAATTATACGAGACGGAGACGTTTTTGCGTTGACGTTAAACAAAACAAAACTTTCTCGGCAAGACGCCAACAATATTACCAAAGAACTCAATGAAGTTGTTGATATCAGCTATTGTATACCAGGTGATTTTTATGAAATATTATATGATAATAAAACCGGAGAATGGACAAATTTTTCGTATTATCCATCGGGAATTTCGTACTATTGTGTAACTAAATCTTCAGACAACAAAGTAATAGCAGAAAAAAAAATACTAGAAACAACTACAACTGAACATAAAGAAGAGGGAGTTATTGCGTCGTCTTTATGGGCAATAATGGCATCTCAAGACGTACCTGCAAATATCATTCTTTCTTTTGCAGATATATTTGCATGGCAGATAGACTTTCTTACAGACAGCAAGCAAGGTGATACTTTTAGCATTTTATACGAAGTAAAGCACGTAAATAAAACAAATAAACTACTGGCGTCAAATGTAATTGCCGCTCAATATAAAACTGCTTCAAAAACATACAAAGCATTTTATTTTAAAACAAAAAACGGTACGAGCGGTTATTTTGACGAAACAGGAAAATCATTAAAAAGCGCCTTTTTAAAAGCGCCTTTGCAATTTAGAAGAATAAGTTCATACTTTTCGACAGGCAGAGCTCATCCTATATTTAAATGTATAAGGCCTCATCTTGGAATAGATTATGCTGCTCCGCTTGGAACACCTGTATCCTCTGTAGGCGATGGTATTGTTGTAAAAGTTAACAGCAGCAATAAAGGGTTTGGCAATTTGGTAGTTATAAAACATTCAAACGGTTACGAAACTTATTACGGACATCTGTCCAAATACGGCAAAGATATCAAAAAAGGAGTTAGAGTAAAACAAGGACAAGTTATAGGATATGTGGGCATGACAGGGCTTGCGACAGGACCTCACTTAGATTTTAGAATAAAACTTAACGGTAAATTTTTTAATTACATGACCATAAAACAACCTCCAACAACGATATTAGAAGGAAAGGACAAAAAAGAATTTAAAACTAAAATACAGAATTTTAACAATGCAATGTCTTAGTTAATTACATCACCTAAATATTTACCACTGACCAAACAACATATAGACCTCTTACATAACTAACATAAAAATATGAAACAGAAAAAGAAAGTGGGGGGGGTGGAATGGGTTTAGTATTAATGGGAGTAAAGAAAGCATTTGATAAAACAAAGGATAGCCGGGAGTAAGAAAAGAAAAGAAGGAAGACAGGTGAGCAAAGAGAAAATTGAGTACAGAGAATATTGTAAAGATGATGTTTTGAATACTTTAGGGCAATACCCAAACATATTGTCACAAGAGACAGCTACAATGTCAGCAAAAGTTGTGGATATAGACATAGGGTATTAGGACATAATTATCGTAGGAGACAGCTACAATGTCAGCAAAAGTTGTGGATATAGACATAGAGTATGCACAAGAAGCATTAATGAGTAGTGGGGAATATGCGTTAGATGGGAAAAGGTTCAAAATAGTACAGAAATAGATACAGAAACCGCAAAAGACGCTAGTGATATCTGTTGTGAATCGTTTTTTTTAGCTTCTAGGTTTAAATATTAAACTCTTAAATCAGCTTAGCTTTCGGTGTCATTTTACACGATATGATGCCAACACTTG
>BNVZ01000035.1 GCA_025998475.1 Endomicrobiia bacterium
TTAAAGCAAGACTAAATGCAACAAATACGCTTAATGTTGCTTTTAGTGTTTTTGTTTTCATAGACTTCTTCCTTGTTTTTTGCCATATATCCCTTTGCTACCTAGTGAGGTTTATTATAGCTATAAACTTTTTATCAAGCAACCGCCTGTAGAGCGTTTATAGCACACTACTAGACTCTTGTCAAGCAAAAACAAACGGATTAAAACAACTACGGGTTTTTAATAAACAGCATGTTTTTATATATAAAATCATCTTTTTGTTGTTTTTAAAAACCCATTGTTTTTGCAGGTTTTTGTATTTGTATACTGGCCTTGTTTTAACGCATAAAAAAATCTCTTGAGGGCTACGATTAAATTTAAGCAAATTTCATAGACTGCTGCTATAGCTCTCTTGCCTGCGACAATCAAAAATCAAAAAAAACTCTCATGCACTTGTTATGTTAGGTTGGCAAGCTATCTTTCGTTTTTTTGATACTTCATATAGGATTACGGCAGATGCGCATGAAGCATTTAATGAAGACACTGTACTTTTATGTGGAATTGATATTAAAAAATCGCAATTTCTCTTTGTTAAATTCTGAAGACCAAAACCTTCGCTACCTATGATGATTACGAGAGGAAAAGGCAAATCTACTTTTTCTAATATTTGATTACCGTTTTCAGCGCCGGCAATCCAAAAATTATTTTCTTTCAATAAATCCATTGCCTGATTGATATTTGCAACTTTTGATATAGAAATATGTTCTACCGCACCTGCAGAGGCTTTTGAAACTGTTTCATTTACACCAACGGCTCTCCACTTGGGAATTATAACCCCATCTACTCCAAAAGCGACACAATTTCTTATAATTGCTCCAAGATTATGAGGGTCTTCTATTCCATCTAATATTATAAGCAGAGGTTTGGGCGATTGTTTTGCTTTTTCTATTAAAACAGACAATTCAATATATTCCATGGGTGAAACTTCTACTGCTATTCCTTGAGAATGCTCATGAAATCTATCAAGTTTTTCAGGAGGGACGTTGTGTATAGCTATACCTTTTTGTTTTGCGATATTAATAATTTCTGAAATTGCCGAGCCTCTCGCAGTCTGAGCAACCATCAATTTATTTACAGTACGTTTCCCTGCTTTAAGAAGTTCTAAAACCGGATTGCGTCCGTAAATAATACCTTCCGACTGCTTATGCTTATTATTATCTTCTTTATGCATCAAAAGTCCTTTTTTTACAACCTATTAACTTCTGCATTAACAACTGGCGCTAGCTTTAAAGAAATAGATGCAAATCAAGCGCTAGAGAGCTAGAAACAAAACGCCCTACATTCATTACTAGAAAGTTAACTATACTGCAAAAAAATAATTTTTAATTTTTCTTTACAAGCACAGAAGATCCGTCTTTGTTATCTACTATCTTATATCCTTTTTCATCTATAAGTTTTCTAAGTGTATCTGACTTGGTCCAATTTTGATTTTTTCTTGCTTCGTTTCTTTCTTGTAAAAGATTTTGCAAATCTTCATTATTTTTTTGTTCTTTAGGAAGCGCAATACCTAAAGATTGTTCGGCAAAATCTTCAAAGAGCTTTCTAAACTGAGAAAGTCTTGATGGATTTGCGACAAACAATTCATTTAATATCATATTCTTTAATTTGTGAAGATATGACAATGCTTTTCCTGAATTAAAATCATCGTCAAGTGCCATTAAAAATTTATTCTGCAGCTCTAATAAATCTTTGTCGGCTATTTTTATTGCAGGTTCTTTAGCAGACGAAACTAGTCTTAAATAAGCGTCATCTATTCCTTGCAAAGTATTTTTTGCACCGTCCAAACCTGTATCGGAAAAATCTAACGGGCTCAAGTAGCACTGTGTTAAAAGGTAGTAGCGCACTATGCGCGGATTGTATTTTTCAAATATTGTTTTCAATGTAAAAAAATTATTTAAAGACTTAGACATCTTTTCTTTATTTATAGTAACAAAACCGTTATGTATCCAATATTTAACAAATTGTTTGCCTGTTTTTGTTTGGCTTTGAGCAATTTCGTTTTCATGATGAGGAAATATTAAATCTTGGCCACCGCCATGTATATCTATTGTGTTGCCAAGCAATGCCAATGACATTACAGAACATTCGATATGCCATCCAGGGCGACCTTTCCCCCACGGGCTATCCCACGCAACTTCCTGCGGTTCATTCTCCTTTGTCTTTTTCCACAAGGCAAAATCAAACGCTGAAATTTTATCATCGCAGACATCAACTCTTGCTCCAGCTTTTAAATCTTCAAGTTTTCTTTTTGATAATTTCCCGTAATCTTTAAACTTATCAACAGGAAAATAAACATCACCGTCAACTTCATAAGCAAAACCTTTATCTGCAAGATCTTTAATAAAATTAATTATCTGCGGTATCATTTGCGTAACGCGCGGATACGTTTCTGCTTTTAAAATATTTAACTTGTCCATCTGCTCAAAATAATTGTCTATATAAATCTGTGCGAGCTCTGAAGGTTTTACATTTTTTTCTTGCGATCTTTTTATAATTTTATCATCAACATCTGTAAAATTTTGTATATGTTTTACTTGATAACCTCTTTTTAAAAGATGCCTTTTTATAACATCAAATACCACATAAGCTCTTGCGTGTCCTAAATGAACTTCGTCATAAGGAGTTACGCCGCATACATACATAGACACAAAGTTTTCTTTTTGAGATTTAAACTCTTCTTTCTTGTTCGAGAGGGTATTGTGAACTCTTATCATTGTTAAGCTTTCCTTCGCATACATTTTTATCGTAAAACAACCAGATTATCTCTATGTACAACATCACCTTCCATTACGTCTATAATATTTTCCATATCTGAGGCTTTTTTTCCTTTTATTTTTTCAAAATCCAAGCTGTTGTAATTTGTTAATCCTCTTGCAAAATTTTTTCTAGTTTTAGTATGGGCAATATTTACGGTATCACCCCTTTGAAAATTACAATTTATTTCTATTATTCCAACAGCAAGCAGGCTTCCCCCTTTGCTTAATAGAACTTCTGAAGCCTTATTATCAACAAAAACTGTTCCTTTTGATTTTTTACTGAAAGCTATCCATGATTTTATTGCCTTAAGACATTGTTTTTTTGCTTTAATAATTGTGCCTACCTGACAGCCCGAAACTATATCTTTTAACAGGTTTAATTTTAAACCGTTTGTAATTATGGCATCTACTCCAGACGTAACGGCTATTTTTGTGGAGATTATTTTTGTTTTCATGCCGCCTTTCCCCTTACCGCTGGAAGATTTCAACGAAGCAAAATTTTCGATTTCTTCGGTAATTTTGTCAATTTGAGGTATTATGGTAGCTGTTGCAGGATTGCCGTTATAAAAACCGTCAACATCAGTAAAAATAATGAACTTTATCAGCATCAATAGCTGAAGCAGCAAGCGCTGCCAAAGTATCGTTGTCTCCAAAATTTAATTCGTCAATTGAAACAGAATCGTTTTCATTTACTATAGGAATCACATTATTTTCAATTAAAGTATTTAACGTATTTCTCGCATTTATATAATTACTTCTTTTCCCAAACACATCTTTTGTCAGAAGAATTTGGGCAACGGTCTTATCGTATTTCGCAAAAGCGGCAGAATATGCACTCATAAGTAAAGGTTGCCCTATGGCGGCAAATGCTTGTTTGTCTCTTAAAGTTTTAGACTTAATATTTGCTCCTTAAAAGCGAACGTCCAGCGCCGACAGCTCCGGAGCTAACAATTAATATTTCATGATTTTCTTTTTGAATGACAACAAATTCGCTAGCTAAATCAAATATATATTTCCTATTCAATGTACTACCTTTAGCCATAAGCGTACTTGTGCCAATCTTTACAACTATTCTCATGCAATTATTAGACTTCTTGCAAAACTACGTATTAATTTCATACTACTTTCCATCTTCGTGAGCGGTCTTGCTTTGGCTATATCATTTTCTTACCGTCAGTCATTTTTATTATTTTATCTGCTTTTGCGGCGAGTTCTTGGCTATGAGTAACAAGAATAAGAGTTGAGTTCAACTCTGCAGCGCTTTCAAACAATAACTTTTCTATATCAAGACCCGTAACTCTGTCTAAATTGCCAGTAGGTTCATCAGCAAAAATTATACGGGGACTATTTATCAAGGCTCTTGCGAGAGCCGCTCTCTGTTGTTCTCCCCCAGACAATTCGTTTGGGAAATGATATTGTCTGTGCAAAAGTCCAATTTTTTCTAGTATACTTCGCGCTAACTTAATTTTTATATTTCTGTCTCTCCATACAGGTAGAAGGATATTTTCTAAAACAGTAAAATCCGGCATAAGATAATGAAATTGAAAAACAAAGCCTATATTTTTCTTTCTCATTGCGCATAAATATTTATCATTTTCAGCAAAACAATCAATGCCATCTATATACACATTACCGGTTGTGGGTCTATCCATAAGCCCCAAGATATGAACCAAAGTGCTTTTACCCGATCCCGAAGGCCCTGTTAAAGCTACTTTTTGGCCTGAGGCTATTTCCAATTGTATGTTCCTTAGCACATCGACATCAAGAGAATCTTTCTTCTTATAATTTTTACTTAAGTTTTCAGTTTTTATATTCATTTTATGTCCGTTTGTGTTATCACATGGATACTCACTTTCGTGAGTGTGATACAATATTTACCCCTTATTAAAACAGCCAAGAAAATTTAAAATAGCGCAAAGCTTACTAGTACAGAAGCTGGTAGACCATATTTAAAAATTAATTTTATTTTATTGTCTATCCATATCTTATTGCTTCGATTGGATCCAACTTTGAAACCTGATACGCAGGATAAATGCCCGCTATTACGGTAATCACAAACGCGCTTGCGGCAATCATAAGTACATCTGAAGGCACTATTGCCACAGGCAGCCTATCTACATTGTAAACACCTTTAGGCAGTTTGAATATATCAAAATATTTTAGCACAAGGCTTATTGCAAGTCCTGATATAATTCCAAGAATTGTGCCGATCGAACCTATAATAAGACCTTCATAAAAAAATATCTTTGAAATCGAAGTCTTTAAAAACCCCATTGCAGACATTATGCCTATTTCTTTTGATTTTTGAATACTTAAAAGCAAAAGATTAGAAATAATATTAAACGCGGCAACAAGTATTATAAGTCCCAAAATAAGAAACATCATAATCTTTTCAAGTTTAAGAGCAGAAAGAAAATTCTTATGCACATCAGTCCATGCTCTTGCTTTGTATGGATAAGACAACATGTTTTGCAATTGTGACGCTGTTACTGAAGCGCTATCAAAGTTTTTGGTATGTATATCAAGACCTGTAACCGCATTCGGGATTGAAAACAGCGTTTGTCCTTCATGCAAATCAATAAGACCAAAAAAATTACCCCCAGGCGATCCTGATTGCATAACAGCAGAAACATTAAACAAATACATTTTAGGTATACTGCTAAAATTTTCCGGAAACATTAAAACTACTTCGTCCCCTACGCTTGCATGAATACATTTTGCAATTTCGCTACTAAGAATTACCGATTTGTCTCCAATTTTTTTTCCGTCAAAATTCATACTAGAAACTTTTATCTGCTTTGAAAAATTAAGAGTATTGCTTTCGTTTTCGTAATCTACAGCCTTTATTATTATGCCTGTTGAAATTTTTGATTTTTTACCTCTAACAATTCCTTGCTTTTCTATAAATGGGAAAACGCTTACAACGGATTCATTTGTTTTTATTGTATCTTCAATCGAAAGATAATCTTTAAAAGATTTGTTATCAGTTCTTACAACAACTATATGCGGCTGTTTACCTAATATATTATTTCTTATACTACTTTGAAAACCACTCATAACAGCAAGTGTTATAACAAGAGCAGCTACTCCCAAAGTAGTGCCACCAATAGCAATAAGAGTGGTAAGCAACGAAAAAAAACCTTTTTTACCCATCCTTAAATATCTTACAGCTATAAAAAATTCAACAGATAATGTGCTCATAGTAATTTACTCTGGCCTCATTGCAGGAAATGTTATTACTTCTCTAATCGACTCAACTCCGGTTAAAACCATAACAAGTCTATCTATTCCCATACCCAAACCACCTGTAGGAGGAAGCCCTTGTTCAAGCGCAAAAATAAAATCTTCATCATACGGCATAACTTCATCATCGCCTTTCTTTTTAGCTTCCATCTGTTGAGCAAATCTTACTCTTTGAAGTTCAGGATCGTTAAGTTCTGAATAGGCATTGCCTATTTCCATACCGTTTATATAAAGTTCAAATCGTTCCGCTATCTCGGGCTGGTCAAATTTAACTTTTGAAAGAGGAGAATAAATAGCAGGATGATCTATAACAAAAGTAGGATTTTTTAAATTAGGTACTACTTTCTCATCAAACAGCTGATCTAAAATTTTCTTATCGCTTGCATTTTTAGGTAAACCCAGACCTAGATGTTTTACCTGTTCAAACATCTTTCCGCTTTCAATGTAGGAAAGCAACTCAAGACCTGTGTACTCCCTTATCAAATCAAACATTTTTGCTCTCCTAAATTCCAAGTTCATGACAGAACCTAATTTTGCAGCAGCAGATTTAATCAATACTTCCGTAAGATCCATTATATCGTTATAATCCGCATATGCCTGGTAAAGTTCCAGCATAGTAAATTCAGGATTATGATTTTTATCTATTCCTTCATTCCTAAAATTTTTTCCTATTTCAAAAACCCTGTCCATTCCTCCAACAACAAGACGCTTCAAGAAAAGTTCTGGAGCAATCCTTAAAAACAAATCTATATCTAAAGCATTGTGATGAGTTACAAACGGTCTTGCGTTTGCTCCTCCTGCAAGAGATTGAAGCATGGGTGTTTCGACTTCTACAAATCCTAAATCTTCAAGTTTGCACCTTATGGTAGAAATAACTATGCTTCTTTTTACAAAAATATCTTTCACTTCGCTGTTTGAAATTAAATCTAGATATCTCTGCCTGTATCTTGTTTCTGTGTCTTTAAGCCCGTGCCATTTTTCCGGAAGAGGCCTAAATGCCTTTGTAAGCATAGTCCAATTTTCAACCATTATGCTAAGCTCATTTGTTTTCGTTCTAAAAGGCACACCACTAACAGCAATAATATCAGAAGTATCAACCATATTTTTAAAAAATTTATATTGTTCGGCTCCTACCTTGTCTGCCCGAACATATATCTGGATTTTTGACGTCCCATCTTTTATATCTAAAAATGCCGCCCTACCCATATTTCTGTAAGTAACGACTCTGCCAGCAGTTTTAACTTTTACATCCGCAACCTGCTCTTTTTGTAGATTAATAAATTCTTTTTGTATATCTGCATTTCTTTTATCTAAAGTACATTTGGAGGGATAAGGGTTTATTCCTGCGCTTGCAAAATCTTTTGCCTTCTGTTTTCTCTGTTTAATTATTTGGTCGATTGGGGCTGTCTGCTGTTGCTGCGGCTGCTCTTTATTTTCCATTTACTATACTTCTCCTATGTAAATTAGACTAGGTTAAATAATTTGGCTATATGGCCTATATGGCCAACAAATAAGCTTGCACTCGCTTAAAAACAGACGCAAAGCATACCCTACAGCGTTACTGCTAACGTTTGCATTAGGGGAATTGTATCATTTTTTGGTGTACAATCAAAATAATAGTTTTCAATTTTTTTATTTAAAAATCAATGAGTTTTTTACCTACAGTCAATTCTTTGGAAATATTTTTATTTGAAGGAATTTCAAGAATCGAAACTGTATTGTACACGGGCAAAGCTATTCTAAAAGGTTTCAATGATTTGATAATTTTCACAATTTTGTTTTCTTTATCTAAATAAACAATATCCAAATTAAACCGCATAAAAAAGGTATGTACTGAATTACATCTACAGAAAAGAATTGCATGAGGACTGCTTTTTTTGAACATAAATCCTGAAAATCTTTCCCAAAATGTCTCTGCCTTTATTACTTTTATTTTTAATTTTATACTTCCCATATCGCATCCAATTACAATCTGTTATATTTTATGTTATAATCAACACATGAGGAAAAATATTATATTTTTATCGTTTTTCTCGCTGCTATTTATATGTGTAATTTTTTATCCAGTAGCAAATTTGCTGTCAAAAAACAAATCGAAAGATTTAGAAGCTCTAACTGTAGAAAAAGCAAAATCAGCAGTTGAAGCTCTTATCCCTCATTTTAACAAAGCAATTTTAAACTCAGATGACATAAGTCTTTTTATGGCTATCGATAACATTGGAAAAATAGAAAACATCACAAGTTGTTATATACTTGATAAAAGTGGTAAGATGCTTATACCAAGTGATGCAAACAAATGGAACACTGAAAAAAATACCATTATCTACAACAATGCAACAAAAAACAAAACTGGATTTTTGCAACAAACATCAAAAAAAGAGACCTTACTGCTTTCTGAATCTCTTGCAGAGAATCACACCTTATTTTGCATGATTTCAATTCAAAAAGCAAGCGAAAACGCAAGGTACTGGAAAATAAAATACTATACCATCGCCTCGTTTGTCGCAGTTTTTATTATAATTGTTTTTTATTTTCTTTCTAGACTACTCATATTAATGCCATTCATTAGAATAAAAAAATCCTTAGAGGACAAATCATATGAGAACACAGATACTGGTGATCGTAACGAAATTACTGATATTTTTGATTTGCAAAGAGATAAAATAGCCAAAAAGATACAAATACTTAAAGATGAAAATGAAAGTTTAAGTAAAATAATCGAATATTTGCAACATGCTTCAGTTAAAGATAGCTTGGCTTTTATAATTTTAAATTCATTAAACGAGATCGTATATGCTTACGACAATACAAAAGATATTTTGAAAGATAATTTTGAAAAAGGTAGTCATCTGCTTGAAATTACAAAAGCCCATGATTTGATACAAATTGTAGAAGAAGCAAACGAAAATCAAGAAAAAGAAATTAAAAAATTTATTAGAAACTGTATCATCACGGCATTTTCGATAAGCGAAAAAGGCAAAGTTGTCGGAACAATTATAAAAGTACAAAATAAAGTCAATCAACTATAAATAGCATTTTTACCACTCAAAGCAGCTCTAAAGATTTGTTCGTATAGCATCGACTCTTACCATACCGCTTCCCTATGTTATTTCCCAACTTTACTGAAAACTTCGCCCTGTGAAAATACGTAGGATCGCTACTTAGGCGTACTCCTTGTTTCTCGCCATAAAAAGCATATTCAAGTTGAACACTATTTGAGACTAAACCGAATCCAATTGTTGGATATCCTGAATTATAACCTGCTCTTATAACAAATGGATTGTATTTATACTCGACGCCCATATGAAGATTTTTAAAAAATGTTCCAAAAAATGATTCGTCATGATTAACTAAGTTAGTTAAATCGGTTAAATCAAGCGCAAGAGCAAGCCTGTCATCTGTATCCCAATACTTATACGGCCAATAATAAAACTCCTTAGGACACCAAGAAGCGCCTATATTCACCTCCGGATTAATTTTTTCTTTACGGCAATTCTTTAAACCACGACTACTATTATGAGGAATTCCAACAAGCGTTTTAGCAAACAACTTTTCGTACGGTTTATCCAATTCTTTATAATTCATTCCGGTATTGTAGATATCCGTTACACTTAACCCAAAATTCCACGAGGGATTTAAATGATATATTGTCCCGATATCAATCCCGAAAGAATTTCCTTGCAAAACGTTAGATTTACTCTTCTCTTCACAGTAAGTCTTTTCAATCGCTATTGTGCCAATACGTTTTAAATTCATGCCTAAAGACAAAGAACCGGGCATTTTGATGGCATCAAGAGAACTTATTTTGAATGCAACAGAAAGTATTTGAATATCTGTTGCTTTAGCGTTATATGACAGAGAGGGAATAGAAATAAGTTTGATCTCAGCATTGCCATCAACACAACCAAGAACGCCCAACCCAAAACTTAAATAATTTTCTTCAACAGATATAGGGCTTGTAATAAACAAAATATTTGGCGCAGAAGCAAAAACATCCAATTTGGACGATGCAACACGTTTAAAATTATCTATTATTTTATCTTTGTCAGGAACATCCTTAGAAATGAGGTCGCTGGGCGCAGAGATTGTATCGTTATTGAGAGCAGCATCTATAGACATGATTTGAAATAAATAACCTTCTCTTTGCGTTATTCCGGCAGGATTATAAAAAAATGCATTTTCATCATCAGAAATTGCGTTAAAAGCCCCGCCCATACTCATTGGCCTCAATCCTTTTATTGCAACCCTGTCTTTTTTTGCACAGCAAAAAGAGTTGAGCAAAAAACAAATACTAAAATCGTAAAAGTTATTATTCTATTTTTTACAATAATTGACCCCTACTCAAACCATGATGATATTTTCACTTATTTGGCCATGACGATATCCCGTATTCCACCATTTATCTTTGACAATTATTTAATAACTTCGACCCTAACTCTTTAATAACTCCGTTATTACCAATTCTATTCATACACGCGAAACTTTTTCATTAGACCCCTTGCGCAACTAAGTGTTAAATTCAAAATTACAAATACCTGAAACTCAAGTTAAATCGCAGTCCAAAGCGTCTTTTGCTATTACTTATCTATTCTTTAGACTATTTTGAACCTTTTAACAAATACTTTAATGTTTTCTACTATAATCATCTGATAAATCTTTCTATTTAACTCCTTATCTTCTTTTGTCAGCTTTTTAGTGTTTGTTTGATCTCTTTTTTTAAAAC
>BNVZ01000036.1 GCA_025998475.1 Endomicrobiia bacterium
TGGGGCTGGGGCTGAGACTAGTACTGATGCTGGTGAGACACTCGATGAAGTAGTCTCAGTCCAAGTGCCAAACGTCGGGGCCCCTGTGATAGTTACTGTATTACCAGTGGCAAAGACTTTGTTCTTGCCTTTGCCATTGCCAAAAACAACACCACCAAAAACATTTCCTTTAATCCTTCCGCCATTAATTGTAACTTTATTATCTTTTGCGTCTCCGTCATTGTAAACACCACCGCCAAAAATATCTCCTTCAATCCTTCCGCCATTAATTGTAACTTTATTATCTTTTGCGTCTCCGTCACCGCGAACAAAATCGCCATAAACACTTTTGCCAACAGTTGTGCTGGTGATTGTAACCTCATTATTTTCTGCGTCTCCGTCACCGCGAACAGAACCGCCAAAAACATTTCCTTCAATCCTTCCGCCATTAATTATGACTTTATTATTTTTTGCGTCTCCGTCACCGTTAACATGACCGCCAGAAACATTTTCGCCAATAGTTGTGCTGGTGATTGTAACCTCATTATTTTCTGCGTCTCCGTTACCGATAACATAACTGCCAAGAACATCTTCGCCAACAGTTGTGCTGGTGATTGTAACCTCATTCTTTTCTGCGTTTCCGTTACGCTCAACATAACCGCCACAAACATATCCTTTTTCTCCTTCAATCCTTCCGTCATTAATTGTAACTTTATTATTATTTGCGTCTCCGTTACCGTGAACAAAACCGCCAACAACAAATTTTTTAATCCTTCCGTCATTAATTGTAACTTTATTATCATTTGCGTCTCCGTCACCGTGAACAAAACCGCCAAGAACATGTCCTTTAATCCTTTCGTCATTAATTGTAACTATATTATTTTTTGCATCTCCGTCACCGCCAACATAACCGCCAAGAACATTTCCTTTAATCCTTTCGTCATTAGAGGGGGAAGATGATGGGGCTGGGGGTGAGACTCGTGGTGATGTTGATGAGACACTCGATGCACTGTCTGTAGATGAAGATATTGTAACTTTATTATTATTTGCATTTCCGTAACCGTAAACATAACCGCCATTAACATTTCTTCCGATTGTTACTCCTTTTTCTATAAATACTTCATTACCAGAAACTGTTCCCCTTCTTGTATATCCGCCAAAAACACTCCCTATCTCCTTTCCTCCATCAATTTCAGCTCTATTACCACTAACATTAACAACATTTTTTGTTGAGTCAGAATAGGCGCCATGAATGTCCTCATCACTAAAATCGCCTCCGTGTACGATAATTTTGTTGCCTTTCATTGATTTACATTCACTATTATAACGAATATAAGCACCGCTTGCCTCTTCAACTTTTGCTCCATTTTCGACAATTAAAGTACATCCGTTTGGGGCTAGGGGAAATACGTCAGATTCATTCGCGGTTCCATCCAGTCGATCTGAATTACCAGCAACAGCTTTTCCATGAGTAATATCAACTTCAGAAGAAGCGTTAAGTATTACTTCATGGCGCTCAAAAACATCAGCTTTATAATCGTTAGATTCTGTTAACATCCCAAAACAAATGCTAGTACAAGCAAACATTACTATTATTGCTAATACATTTTTCATGCACAGTCTGCTTCTTCTAGTTTTTGCTTTTTTCATGGTTTCTTATCCTGTTTAACTTAAACTTTTAACTTGCAAAATGGTTTCTTGTCCTGTTTAACTTAAACTTTTAAACCTACAAATCTGTAACATGCATTTATACTAAATTATATGCGTCTTTTCAACTTGTTGTAAAATATTACAGCATATTACTTTTATAAAAACAAAGACAAACGGACTAAAACAACTTATTGTCGTTTTACCCTAAAAACTTTAAACTTTCGTTAATTTTTTTAATTTTCAAAGAAGCCTCATTAAGTCTTGTTTTAATTTTTTCTACTTCAACATCAGGCGCCTTCTTTATAAAATCTTTATTTTTTAATTTTAAAGATGTTCTTTCTACTTCTTGCTTTGCAAGAGTGATTTCTTTTGTAAGTCTTGCTTTTTCTTTTTCGATATCGATAAGACCTTCTAAAGGTAAAAATATTTCAAAACCTCCAGCAACAGCTAATGCGGAATTTTTAGGTCTTATGATATTTTTACCAAACCGTATCGAGCTTATTTTTGCAAGCTGTTTTATATAATTTTCATTTTCTTTTGTAATCTTTTCTTTATTATCGTCCAACACATTAAACAAAGATTCTATTTGCACTGCTGGAGAAATATTCATTTCGCTTCTTAAAGTTCTTATTTTTATAATTATGTCTTGGATGTTTTTCATTTTCTCAAATGTGGATTCCCAGCTAGGACGTTCAGGAATGACAAATAGAGAGTCGGCTATTGTTTCCACATCGTTACCCAAGATTTGCCATATTTCTGACGTTATAAAAGGCATTATAGGAGACATTAGTTGTAATGTTAATTTAAGTATACTTACAAGAATTGAGAGGGCTTGTTTCTTTACATTTATGTCCGTTGACATCATGCGTATTTTTGATAGTTCTATGTACCAATCGCAATATTTTGTCCAGAAGAAATCATAAATTTCTCTTGAAGCTGTGTCTATGTTGTAAGACTCATAGGCTGCTTTAACTTTCGAAGCGGTGCTTGTAAATTCAGATATAATCCACTCGTCAGCAAGTTCAACAGGTTCTACTTTATCATCAGGTTTATCGATACCTTCTAAGTTTATTATTATAAATCTTGAGGCATTCCATATTTTATTTGCAAAATTTCTTGCAGCTAAAAATGACTCTTCAGAAATCTGCATATCTCGTCCCGGAGTTGCAGACTGCGCTAATGCAAATCTTAATGCATCTGCGCCATATTTTTCAATAATATCGCGTGGATCAACAACATTTCCGAGAGATTTTGACATCTTTTTACCATATTTATCTCTTACTATTCCATGAATAAATACATTGTTATAAGGAACATCTTTCATAAATTCTAAACCAAACTGCAGCATTCTTGCAACCCATAGATATATAATTTCATGTCCAGTTGCTAAAACTGACGTAGGATAAAAATATGTTAAATCTTCATTATTTTCATCTTCGCCCCAATTAAAAACACTAATAGGCCACAAAGCTGAAGAAAACCAAGTATCTAAAACATCTTCATCTTGAACAAAATTTTTACCTTTACAGTAAAGACATTCCGCAGGTTTATCAAGCAGAGCAATAGGCCTGCAATTTGTTGTTCTGTCACCTTTTTCATCAACGCAATAATATACAGGTATTCTATGCCCCCACCATATTTGACGACTTATACACCAATCTCTTAAATTTTCAAGCCACAAAACGTAAGGTTTTTTCCACGATTGCGGATGAAAAACAGTTTTCCCGTCATTTGCCGCATCAATCGCTCTTTTGGACATTTCCCCAATACTTAAAAACCATTGGTTAGACATTAAAGGCTCTATTTTTGTAGAACATCTGTAGCATCTTCCCACTGAATGAGCATAATCTTCTGTCTTTGCCAAAAATCCCGATTCTTCTAAATCTTTAACTACTTTTTTTCTTGCTTCCTCTACGCTTAATCCCTTATATTTCTCAGGGACATTAATCATTTTACCGTTAATGTCTATTACCTCTATTGTTTCAAGATTGCTTCTCTTGGCTATCTCGTTATCAGTAGCGTCATGCGCCGGGGTAATTTTAACGGCACCTGTTCCAAAGGATTTATCAACAACATGGTCTGAAACTATTTTTATTTCCCTATTTACTAACGGTAATTTTAAAATTTGACCTGTCAAATGAGCATATCTTTCATCGTCAGGATTGATGGCAACTGCAGTATCGCCAAGCATTGTTTCGGGTCTCGTCGTTGCAACGATAACATATCCATCGGAGTCTTTTAAAGGATACTTTATATACCATAAATTACTTTTTTCGTCTTCATACTCAACCTCTACATCGGACAAAGCGGTTCCGCATTTAGGGCACCAGTTTACTAGTCTTTTGCCTCTGTATACGAGCCCTTTATTAAACAATTGTATAAATGCTTTCTTCACAGCTTTAGAACGACTTTCGTCCATCGTAAAAGCCACCCTGTCCCAATCCAAACCACAACCTATCATTTTAAGCTGGTCTAGTATTGTATCGCCTGTTTCATTTCTCCACTGCCATATTTTCTCCAAAAACTTTTCACGTCCTAAGTCATATTTAGTTTTTCCTTCCTTTTTGAGAAGTTTTTCAACTATAATTTGCGTGGCAATGCCTCCGTGATCTATGCCCGGCACCCACAAAGTATTATATCCTTGCATTTTTCTAAATCTTATTATAACATCCTGCAAGGTAGTATTTAACGCATGTCCCATATGCAAAAACCCTGTTACATTGGCAGGCGGAATGACAATCGTAAAAGGCTTTTTACTTTTATCTACTTTTGCAGAAAATGTCTTATTTTTTATCCAGTACTTGTACCATTTTTCTTCAATTGCTTTAGAGTTATAAACTTTTTCCATATCCATTCTTAAACCTCTTAAAAAATCACTAATATAATCCTTTTGGTATTATATCAAAAAATCGCTTTTGATATTATTTTTGTATAACCCTCCAAGTTCAAGCAGCTAAGTAATGCCTACAAACAAATATAAAATAAGAAGTTAATCAGGGTGTTGCGACACTAGCAAGTTGAAGTCGGGGTCGTGGTTTGCTATAATCACTCTTCAAAAAACATGAGATTTAATGTAAGTAAGCGGAGAGAATAAATGAATTCAGCAAATAAGCTTACTGTCACGAGAATATGCCTTGTTCCGTTTTATATTTTGTTTATGGAATTAGGCGGATTCTACAACAGTATACTGGCGCTTATTGTTTTTTGTATCGCGTCAATTACAGATTTTTTTGATGGGCAGATAGCAAGAAAAAATAGAACGATAACACCTTTAGGTATATTTTTAGATCCTCTTGCAGATAAACTTTTAATGGCTGCCGCTTTTATATGTTTTGTTGGTATTCATACACTTGGGATTAGCGCATGGATGGTTATAGTAATAATTGCGAGAGATTTTTTAATTAACGGGCTTCGTTCTATTTTAGCCTGTAGAAATGTAATAGTTCCTTCTGATAAATTCGCCAAATTTAAAACAATATCTCAAATTATTGTCATTATAATTGTAATGATAATTTTAATATTAAACGAAGGCCTATTTAAATTTACTGGTATGACTACAGAATCACTTAAGCTTTATGATCACGAACATTACGCCGTATTAGCTGTTATAATAAAAAAAACTCCTCTTTGGGCAATTCTTGTTACCGTTATACTTACTGTCTCTTCAGGCTTAAATTACGTATGGAAATACAGAAGATTATTAGGCGAAAAATAATTGAAAAAAATAATATTGTTTTTTTCTTCTGCTTTTGGCGTGGGTTACATAAAATATGCTCCAGGGACATTTGGAAGTTTAGTTGGTGTTTTGCTTTGGGCATTGTTTGTCCCAGATGCTTATGTATTTCAGTGTTTTTTGCTTGTCGCAATATTTGTGATTTCTGTTTTGTTTTCTTCTATGGCTGAACAGATTTACAATAAAAAAGATGATCAGAGAATAGTTATAGATGAAGTTGCTGGATTGTGGTTTTCAGTGGCATTCTTACCTAAAACGTTCTTATTTTTATTTTTAGGATTGACATTATTTAGAATTTTCGATATAAGGAAGCCGTTGTGCATTGATAAATCGCAGAATTTAAAAGGTGGACTTGGCGTTACAATGGACGATGTCTTGTCGGGTGTTTTTGTAAATGTGGTATTGCATGCTGTGAAATTTATGTTCTATTGATCTGATTATTGCGCTGTGTATCTGTTGATCAAATGAAAATAGCAGAGGTATTACGGTGATAGAGGTCAAGACAATAATATCGGGTTCTCTAGATGAAAATTGTTATGTAGTTTACGATTTAAAAAGTTTAAACGCTGCAATTATAGATCCTGGCGAAGATGGCGATAAGGTAATTGTAGGGATAAAGAAAGGCGGATTTAAACCAGAGATTCTTATAAATACCCACGGTCATTACGACCATATGCTTTCCGATGACGCAATACGCGCTGAATTTCAAATCCCTTTAGCAATACATAGAGATGATGTCCATATGCTTTCTGATGTCTATAAAAACGGTTCCGCCATGTTTGGTACAAGCGGGATTGCAAAAAGCCCCGATATGTTGTTTGAAGACAATCAAAAAGTTAAATTGTCTTTTACATCTTTCAAAGTTATACATACACCCGGACATACAAAAGGTGGCATCTGTTTGTTATTTGAGGGTTTTTTGATTACCGGAGATACTCTTTTTGCCGGCACAATAGGTAGAACAGACTTTGACGGTGGAGATTACAAAGAGATGGCATCATCTTTGTCCAAGATAAAAAACTTAGATCCGTCTCTTATTATTTATCCAGGGCATGGCAGTAGTACCACATTGGCAAATGAATTGCGCTATAATCAGTATTTAATAGACAACTTATGACAAATGTATAAAAGTTAGTGGTTCTAGGACACTCATATTTCCAAACTATGCATGAGTAATGAGTACACGAAAACAGCAAAGCGTCATTAAAGAACAACAAAACGAGATTTCTCACAAAGGAGAATGGGTAACAATCACGTACTTGCCGTAAGACTTACACTCTTTATTTGTCACACGTGCAGCAAGCTTTCAAGAAGAGAAAAAGTAGTTATTTTTAAGAGCGCTTTTGGGATGTGGTTACATATGCAGTCTGTGGTTAAATAGTTGCTTAATAAAAAATTTATAGCTATAATAAACCTCACTAGATAGCAAAGGGATATATGGCAAAAAAATAAGGAAGAAGTCTATGAAAACAAAAACACTAAAAGCAACATTAAGCATATTTGTTGCATTTAGTCTTG
The DNA here is from genome assembly GCA_025998475.1 of Endomicrobiia bacterium. Lineage (GTDB taxonomy): Bacteria > Elusimicrobiota > Endomicrobiia > Endomicrobiales > Endomicrobiaceae > Endomicrobiellum. The sequence continues at coordinate 6,881 of BNVZ01000036.1, forward strand.
CTTTAAGCTCATGTGATAAAAAGAACGCGAGCCTTGTAAACAGAAGGACTGCTACACCAGAGCGAATGAAAGAAATAAATGAAAAAAAAGAAGCTGAAAAGGATCAAGCAGCAGCACAAGCTCGAGTAGTAGCAACAAAAACTCAAGAAGACGCAAGTGACATAAGCTCGAGAAAACACACATGGTGAAATAAACGCACAGCACACAAGCGGGTCTAGGTGCTCAGAATCCACCGCCAGATGCTGCAAAGCAGCAGTTTGTTGGGAGAATCCACCAGGATCAGTATATAATGTCCATACGAAGATTGCATCTAGGGGTGGGGTGTTGGTGGTGGCGCAGTAACGTCACCACCCACACCCCACCCCTAGATGCAATCAGCAGTGCAGACAGCGTACAGATGGCGGCGGCAACGCAGGCGGTGTGCGTGACAACGCAGGCGAAAGTGAAAAAAAGCAAAAGCGAAGAAGATGAAGGTGAAGGCGGCGATACCGTCTAAAGTATAGGATGATGCTGTAGTGGTAGTACTTAAATTAAAATAACAAACTTCTTGTCTTTAGGCAGAAGCAATTTACTTGAGTGGCAGGGTATTATTTGTGCAGAGGTGTAATAAACAAATGCCTGAAATGGAATTTAAAGGCAAAACTGTAGCAGAAGCAATAAACAATGGATTGACTAAGCTCAGGTGTAACAGGAAAAATGCCGTAGTAAAAATTGTAAATGAAGGTTCGACCGGTCTTTTTGGGCTTATGGGTGCAAAACCTGCAATTGTTTTAATATCGGTTAATAATTCTAAACGCATCAACAAAATAGCTGTTAACGTTGATCATGAGAAGGCGTGTAAAAAAGCTTAATTCATTTTGGTAAAATTTTATCCCGAGTTCAAGCAGTCTATAACATTTTCTATATTTGAAATAAAAAATAGTATGAAACTAAATTTAAGTGTAAATTTTGCGGGGATTAAATTTAAAAATCCGGTGCTTGTGGCATCTGGAACCTTTGGTTATGGCTATGAGCTAGCGGATTTAGTTCCTTTGAAAAAGCTGGGTGGTATTGTAACAAAGACAATTACTTTGGAACCTCGTCATGGGAATTTGCAGCCAAGAATTGCTGAAGTGGCTTCAGGAATGTTGAACACTATAGGGTTACAGAACATAGGCGTTAAAGCTTTTATTGAAGAACCTCTTGAAAAATTAAACAAAATTGAAGTGCCCTTTATTGTAAGTGTTGCTGGGGCTACGGTTAACGAGTATGTTGAAACTGTAAAAATATTAAGCAGACAAAATGGGATATCGGCAATAGAACTTAATTTATCTTGCCCCAATTTAAAAAAGAAAATAGTTTGCCATGATTTGTCTTTAATGAGCGATGTAATAAAAGGTGTAAAAAAAATATCAAAAGTACCTGTTATTGCTAAGTTGTCTCCTCTTGTAACTGATATATCTGAACTTGCGTTAGCAACACAGAATGCAGGGGCAGATGGAGTAACGCTTGCAAATACTTATCCTGCGATGGCTATAGACGTTGAGACTCTTAAGCCAAGGTTGTCTACCGTAAAAGGTGGAATGTCTGGCGCTTGCGTGAAACCTATGTCTGTAAGATGCGTGTATGACGCGTATCAAAGTATAAAAATACCTATAGTGGGCTGCGGTGGCATAATGACAGGTGAAGATGCGATTGAATTTATGCTTGCAGGAGCTACGGCTGTAAGTGTTGGCAGTGCAAGTTTAGTTTCTCCTAAAAATTTGCTAAACATCATTGGTGAATTTGAAAATATATTAAAAGAAAAAAATATAAAATCGGCAAAAGAAATAGTCGGTATGCTTAACACCGCAAAGAATACCTGTTAATTTGTGCTGAATTGTGAAGCGTTTTCACCCTTGGATTTTTAGTTGTGGAATTAAATTTTTGAGGTGTTTTATGGATTTTAACACTAAAAACTTAAGGCAATGTTGTAAATGGGAGGGCTACCTCTCATTGTAAGATACTTTTCATGTGTTTGTCATAGTGTTTCGTAAACAATAACCAACAAAGGGAGAAAAATGAAAAAGACTATACTAGCTCTTGATGTTTATGATTTACAAAAAGCTGAAAGGCTTGTAAAAGAAACGAGTCCTTACATCGATATTTACAAAGTCGGTCCTATACTATTTTTACAGTCAGGCAAAGAAATAATAAAAATAATAAAGAATAACGGAAAAGAAGTATTTTTAGATTTAAAATTTTATGATATTCCAGCAACCGTAAAGCGTTCGGTTGAATCTGCAAAAGAACTTGGGGTGTTTAGTTTAACTGTTCATTCGATTGGCGGTGAAGAAATGCTTAAAGCTGCAGCCTCCGTAGAAAACAGACCAAAAATTTGGGCGGTAACTGTTTTAACAAGCCAGATTACTGCTCCAAAGGAGGTTATAAGAAGAGCAAAACTTACAAAGTCTTGTGGAATTGACGGCGTAATATCGTCTCCGCTTGAAATAGCACTTATAAAAAAGGAATGCGGAAAAGATTTTGTAGTTGTTACTCCTGGAATCAGACTTGCAAAGACTGATGACGATCAAAAAAGAGTGGCGACTCCTGAAATTGCTGTAAAGGAAGGTGGTGATTTTATAGTGGTAGGCAGACCAATAATAGAGGCTGAAGATCCGTCTGAAGTTGCAAAAAATATTTATGAGGGTACTTTGATAAAATGAGTACCTCTGTTAAAAATGCAAATTAAGCTGTTTCGTGATGGGTTTAAAGTAGATGTTTTATTGCAATTTGGCAGTGTAAGTCCTAGATGGGGATTGCTTTACATTCTTAGGTGCGAAGAATATATTTTTTAAGGATAAAAAATTAACATCTATAAGGGGAAACGCAAAAATGCAACAAGAAGAAATAAAAGAATTATTTAAAAAAAACAAGGCTCTTTTGACTGGACATTTTAAGCTTTCAAGCGGTCTTCATTCAGACACATATTTTCAAGCCGCTTTGATTCTGCAGTACCCTAAGGAAGCAGAAATACTTGCCGAAAAACTTGCAAAGAAGATTAAAGAAAACAATATAGAAGTTGATGTTGTTATTTCTCCGGCAATGGGTGGCGTTATTATAGGTCACGAAATGGGAAGAGCATTAGGTATACGTGCAATATTTACTGAAAGAATTGACGGAAAAGTATCTCTTCGAAGAGGATTTTCTATAAATGAAAGTGAAAGAATTTTAATTGTTGAAGATGTTATTACAACTGGTCTTTCCACAAAAGAAGTTATAGATGCTGTTAAATCGATTGGTGCGCGAGTTGTCGCTGTAGTGTCTCTTGTTGATAGAAGTGCTGGGAAAGTTGATTTTGGCATTCCAAAGTTTTCTCTTTTGAGTCTCGAAGTAAAAAGTTATAAAGAAGAAGAATGCCCTATGTGCAAAGAAGGGAGCGGGAGCGCCGCAGTTAAGCCTGGCAGCAGGAAATAGTACAACCAACTAACTTAAATAGCAAATTTCATGGACTGTTGTTTAGCTTTACCCTCGCCAAAAAAGCTTTCGTTTTAACCCTCTTTTCAAAATTATGTCTTTCAAAGTCCTTTTCAACGTTAATCGGTGCTTCCTAAAATGACCGAAGCAGTCCAGCATTAGACCTCTTGCATAACTAATATATAAAAGTACAATAGAAGTACTATGAAACAGAAAAAGAAAGCAGGCGGGTCGTGTGGAATGGGTTTAGGCGATTAATGGGAGTAAAGAAAGGGACGTTTGACAAAACAGTGAGGATAGCAAGGAGTAAGAAAAGAAAAGGAGGAAGGCAGGAGGAGCAAAGAGAAAATTGAGTATAGCAAA
>BNVZ01000037.1 GCA_025998475.1 Endomicrobiia bacterium
CGTGCAACAAAGAAAGCTTATCAAGACCTGTTGTAAGACCTTTGGTAAGCACAACAATAGTTGAGAAAATCATCGTTGTTGCGCCCACAACAGCGGTTCCTATAAGGACAGGCTTTGCCGTAGCCTTGAAAGTATTGCCAGCTCCGTCGTTTTGCTCAAGCAATAATTTTGATTTTTCAAAAGTTGGGTTAAACCCAAACTCTTTTTTGATTTCTTTGTCTACATTTGGAATGGTTTCAATCAATGACAATTCATATACAGACTGCGCATTATCGGTAACAGGTCCGTAAGAATCAACTGCAATGGTAACAGGCCCCATACCTAAAAAACCAAACGCTACAAGACCAAAAGAAAATACCGCAGGAGCCATCATTATTCCGTTTAATCCTAGAGAGCTTATTGCATAAGCAATGCCCATAAGCACTATAATTGTAATACCCATCCAATATGCACTAAAATTACCTGCAGTAAGTCCCGCAAGAACATTAAGAGATGCCCCGCCGTGTCTTGAAGAACTAACAACATTCTGTACAAAGGCGCTTTTTACGGAAGTAAATAACTTGACAATTTCAGGTATAACTGCACCTGCGACAGTTCCGCAGCTGATTATAAGAGAAAGCTTCCACCAAAGAGTTCCATCCCCTAAATCACCGATAATAAGATTAGAAACTATAAATGTGAATGCTACTGAAACCATTGATGTTATCCACACGAGCGATGTCAATGGAGCTTCAAAATTCATTTCATCCAAAAGAGCATACTTAATTTTTGAAATCACAGAGTTGATTCCATAAGAAAGAGCGCTGGAGACAAGCATGATTAAACGCATTACAAAAATCCATACCAAAAGCTTAACCTGCAAAACAGGATCGTGCACTGCAAGAACTATAAATGTTACCAATGCAACACCCGTAACGCCGTAAGTTTCAAAACCGTCCGCCGTGGGTCCTACAGAATCGCCTGCATTATCGCCTGTACAATCTGCAATAACTCCCGGGTTTCTTGCATCGTCTTCTTTGATATCGAATACAATTTTCATTAAATCTGAACCGATATCAGCAATCTTTGTAAAAATTCCGCCTGCAATTCTAAGTACTGAAGCTCCAAGAGATTCACCAATTGCAAAACCTATAAAGCATGCGCCGGCAAAATCTGAAGGAACAAAAAGAAGAATAACAAGCATTATGAAAAGCTCTATGCTTATCAAAAGCATTCCGATACTCATACCTGCGCGAAGCGGTATTGCATAAAGAGGAAAGGGCTTTCCTCTTAAGCTTGCAAAAGCTGTTCTGGAATTTGCAAAAGTGTTAATTCTCATACCAAACCATGCTACTGTATAGCTCCCGAGAATTCCTATAATGCTGCAAAATACGATTGCGGCAACTTTAATCGCTGCAAAATGCTCTAACCAACCAAAGTATACAACTATAATGGTAGCAAGCAAAACTTCAAGCATAATTATGAATTTGCCCTGGGTTATAAGATATGTTTTACATGTTTCGTAGATGAGTTCTGAAATTGATTTCATTGATTTATGCACAGAAAGATTTTTGATACCCAAGAAGTGATAAATTCCAAACAACAAGCCAAATATACAAATAAGAAAACCAAATGTCAAAAGTGTTTTGCCATCAATTGTGCCTCCAAAAAAACTCACAGAAGAAAGATTAGGCATGATCAAATTTGCTTCACTTGCGAAAGACAAACTTGCAAATACAGGTAACAATCCTAAAACCGCGATAATCTTCTTAAACGAAAAAAGTTTGCTTAACATATTATCTCCCTAGATTATTATTTTTTAGTTTGCATCTCTTCCTATAAAGGCATTTTCTTTTTATTCAATATTCTCACCTCACAAATTATTTTTTAGTTTACATTTTTTTAAAGCTTTTTCCTTTTCTTTTACTTTTTTCCACATAATTTCAATATCTTTTATATTTCTAACCCTATAGTTGCCAAATATATGCGGATGTCGACGTATAAGTTTTTTGTTAAGCTTCTCTATTACTCCAGCAATATTAAAATCTTTATTCTCTTTGGCAATTTGAGCATAAAACACAACATGAAGCAGAATGTCGCCAAGTTCCTCTTCGAGATTTTCTATGTCTTTACTCTTAACGGCTTGTTTAACTTCTTGCGCTTCTAAAAGCAAATGCTTTACAAGAGACTCATACGTCTGCTCTTTATCCCACATACATCCATTTTTGGAACGCAAAGTTACAAATATTTTTAGTAGTTTATCAAATTCTTTTAAATATTTTTTCATGCATCCCTTTAAAACACAGCCCAACGCAAGTCAAGTAAGTATTACCATTTCTTTACCACATCTTTTTAAACACTGCAGAATTTGACAAGTCTAAGACAGCTAAGCGATAGTAGAGCTAAAAACCTCAAATGATTTAGACATTTTCTCATGTCCCTTACTTTAAGCTAATCTTCTATAGCCCATCTATACTACCATAAAAAACGGCAAACACACACTAATTGTGCAACACATAAAATACTTGAAAAAAGGAATTTTGAACATTTGCAATCTGAATGCTTTTGCGACTTAGAGACTTGGGAGATTCTTACTTAGCTCCAAAAGCCCTAATCAACCCATCTCTTAGTCAACTCAAATGACACAACTAGACTATTGTTCAAATTAGTCAACCTATCAACAAGAGTTTCCCTACAAGATTTTCGATAATCAGTCTTATGAGCAGCAACAACAAGAGTCAGAGGTGCCCTGTTTATTGCAAAACCAGTCTTAGCTTAGTTTATCAGACTTAAAAAGCGACCGTCAATTAGATTATTATTGTTCTTTGTACCATTTATTATTTCGCAATAGAGAAGCTAAAGCTTTATCAAGAGAAAGCAGAGTTTCTTGTATTTGCTTAAATTCATTACTATTTCTATCCAGCGAAGTTCCTGTTACCATTGAACGGTTGTGTTTTATGCAATCGTTATCTTTGACAAAAATTATATCTGTTCCATCATTTATTAAAGCAAAATGATTTGCATTCTTATCCAACGCATTTGTTCCAAGCGCAGAAAATGGTTTTCCAGCCCCAATAAGATGGTATATGATTAGATATTAAATCTGCCTGTAAAACAACATTAGACCTCTTGCATAACTTGAGTATTAAATTTTAGAATTACAAACACCTGAAACTCAAGTTAAATCGCAGTCCAAAGCGTCTTTTACGGTTTCTATGTCTATTCTGTACTATCGGCACTTATGGATACATACTACATCTTTGAACCTTTTAACAAATACTTTAATGTTTTCTACTATAATCATCTGATAAATCTTTCTATTTAACTCCTTATCTTCTTTTGTCAGCTTTTTAGTGTTTGTTTGATCTCTTTTTGGGGGTTAGTGTGTTTGTATGTATTTTGCCTAAGGCCTACTAAACTGTATCTGCCATGTATCTTATTGTCTTTCTTTGCATAAATACATGCCTACTAAAATAAACTAAAATCGTGCTCCTTGCCCTATTATCGCTGTGCATATTACTTGCTTGTCTTTAATTTAACTACTACCAACGGTTATTGTATGTCCTATTATTCTTTTCGCTTTCGCCACTTTCGCTGTTTTTTTAGGTCTTTGCGTCAATCTCTACCATAATCACTACTACTGCTACTTCTAGCGCTTTGTTTATCAATACCTATTCCCATCTAGTATATTCCCCACTACTCATTAATGCTTCTTGTGCATACCCTATGTCTATATCCACAACTTTTGCTGACATTGTAGCTGTCTCAAGTGACAATATGTCCGAATACTCTATCGTCCTATATATAGCACAACTTTCACTGACATTGTAACTGTCTCCTACGATAATTATGTCCTAATACCCTATGTCTATATTCACAACTTTTGCTGACATTGTAACTCTCTCTTGTGACAATATGTTTAGGCATTGCCCTAAAGTATTCAAAACATCATCTTTACAATATTCTCTGTACTCAATTTTCTCTTTGCTCACCTACTTGTCCTATCTTTTCTTACTCCCGACTATCCTTTGTTTTATCAAATGCTTTCTTTACTCCCATTAATACTAAACCCATTCCACCCGACCCACATGCTTTCTTTTTCTGTTTCATAGTACTTCTATTGTACTTTTATACGTTAGTTATTAAGAGGTCTAATGTATGAATCATATGCAACCAAGGCCTTATAGATTACTTTATGAAGTGACTAAAACATCCATATCACGGTATTATAGACAAAGACCAAGTATAATCCTATGGATAGTACCTACCGCCCCCCCCTCACTGAAAATGGAGGGAGGTATCCAATATATTATGAATTAAATAAATTCCCTACCGTACTCTGTCAGCAATATCTTAATTTTTTTACTCAATGACGGTGCTAGTGGCACGTATCATCGTTGATAATCAGGCGGTGGCCCGGGCGGCGGAACTCTGTCAGCAATATCTTGATTTTTTTTACTCAATGACGGTGCTAGTGGCACGTCTCCACTTTGTCCTAATACATCCTGATCCTGCTTAGTTGGTTTTTTAATTGGATCATGATTATATGGATAAGTAAGTACATGCTTAGTTTGTTTAAATGAATCATAATAATTAGTTGGTTTTTTATACGATGATTCAACCTTAGTTGGTTTAAATGAATCATAATAATTAGTTGGTTTTTTATACGATGATTCAACCTTAGTTGGTTTAAATGAATCATAATAATTAGTTGGTTTTTTATACGATGATTCAACTACCGCTGATGCCAGTTCATATTTAGAAGATGATTTAACTGATCCATCCGTTAATGCCGGTCCACATTTAGAAGATGATTTAACTGATCCATCCGCTAATGCCAGTTCACATTTAGAAGATGACTTACACGAATTTAACATCATCAGACCAGACAACATAATCACGTTTAATAACATTGTTTTCGCTTTCATAAATTCTCCTTTTAAATTTAATCTGCTAAATAAACATCAATCAAAGTTTGCAACCAAAACGGACAAAAACAGACGCTTTCCATATACAAATCCGGACAAGGACAGACCCAAAAACAACCAAAGGACTTCTACGCTAAGAGGACAACTTTTACAATTTTATATTAAACCTTTCTCTGACCCTACAATTCTGAACTTAATTATATGTTATATATTTCAAAATTTCAACTAAATCTCAAAAGTCAAAAGCGCTTTCTTCTATTTCTGTATCTGTCAGATACTGTTTTGAATCGGGACTTGTCAAGAATTAGTGTCTGAAGAGTCAGGAAAAATCAAATTAAAAGCCTGTGTAATTTCATAAGCATTAGCAGCAAAACTTGAGGCGTGAGGAAACCGCTGTTTACCACTACATGAGTCTTTTTACACAAAGAAGAAAAGATTTTTGTTGGAATGTAATTTAGGGATGTGGGCAGAGAAAGTGATGGTGATTTAAAAACAGAAAAAGAGCTTTTTTAAAAATTTACTGTGTTTTTAGGATACCTATAATTTTCTTTCATGCATTTTGTCTGACGAGGTTTTGCGGCAAGTGTAAAATCTAAAAACACATATTGGACTGTTTTTGTCGTTTATAATTGGGGTTTATAATAAAATATGGCAAAACCATAAAAAGAGATTTCATATACAAAAATATACCGTTTATTAAAAGCCCGCCATGGTTTTAATCATTTATCTTTGTTTTATAAAAATCTAATATGTTATGAGGCTCTGCAACAAGTTGAAAAGACGCACACAATTTAGTATAAGTGCATATCTTAGATCCGTGAGTTTTAAGAGTTTAAATTAAAATTGAAAAAGAAACCAGTTTAAGGCGCAGGTAACTTGAGAAATATATTAGCAATAACAGTGATGTTTTACGTGTGCTAGCATTTGTTTTGGAGATCAGACGTTAACAATTCGCTCTGACGTTGCTCATGGAGAGGATGTTGTTGGTGATTCTGCTAGTCTAGATGGAACAGCGGATAAAGCCGGTGTATTGGTCATAGAATCCATGTATGGAAGTTACATGTGTATATAGGTAAATAAGTGGGCATGGTATACAGTAAAAGAAAGGGTCTTGCAGGAATGTTAAAGATTAAGTATGTATTTGGACTCACAAAGGATGGTGCATATAAATCACAAATAATTATGCGTTAAGGAGTTAAAAACATGTCAGGTCATAATAAGTGGGCAAGCATTAAACACAAGAAAGCTGCAACAGATGCAAAAAAAGGTAAAGTCTTCACAAAAATCATAAGAGAAATTGTAGTTGCAGCTAAAGAAGGTGGATCTCAGATTGATCATAATGCGCGTTTAAGAAAGGCTATAGAAGACGCTAGAGAAGCAAATATGCCTCAAGATAATATAAAAAAAGCTATCCAAAGAGGTAACGGAGAAATACCTGGCGTTGCTTATGAGGAAATGGTTTATGAAGGATATGGCCCCGGTGGAGTATCCTTGATTGTCGAAATAACGACTGACAATAAAAACAGAACTGCATCAGATATAAGAAAAATATTCTCAAGTCATAGGGGAAATCTTGGCGAAACAGGATGCGTAGGCTGGATGTTTGACAGAAAAGGATACATAACCGTTAATAAATCAGTGGCAGACGAAGAAACTGTAATGAACATAGTTTTTGAAACTGGTATCGAAGATTTTAAGAGCGAGGCAGGTAGTGAAGTGTATGAAATCATTGCAACTCCAACAAAATTGGACGCAGCAAAAAACGCTTTACAAGCAAAAAATATAGAAATTTTGTCGGCTGAAATTACAATGATTCCACAAACTCTAATACCTCTCGAAGGCGAAGACGCTAAATGTATGTTGAAGCTGATGGACGAGCTTGAAGAGCATGACGATGTTAAAAATGTTTATGCGAATTTTGATATTTCAAACGAAGAGATGGAAAAATTAGGCAATTAAGTTATCGGACTTCTTTGCAAACTGTTCATAAATTAAGTTAGAAGGGAAATGGAAATAAAGGCAGAAATAAAGCACATTGTAGTAATTTCCCTTTTTGCAAATGGAGTGGCAGACAGGCCTTGCGGGGTGTTTATTTGCCTCTTTTCCGAATAGAACAACCATGGAAACAAACTGGCACAAGCATTTTGTAGAGACTTAAAAATAGTATCTAACGGATACAGAAATAAAAGAAAGCGCTTTTGGATTTTTTAGATTTAATTTAAAACTTGAAATATATAATTTTAAAACTCCTAGGTTTAAAAAGAGATCCATTATAAACTGAAATCCAAAAAAGTAAAGTGAAATAATATAAAGTTGCTCAACCAAGGACATGTATGATAGACTATTTATGCGGATTACTTGAATCGAAATCGACAAATAGCATAACAGTTGACGTAAACGGCATAGGATACATAGTATTCGTACCTGTTTCCACCTTTTCTAATCTTCCAAAAATTGGTAATTCGGTAAAAATATATGTTGTGGAAGCTGTCGCCGGAATGTATGGCGGAGTTATATGTCTTTACGGTTTTTTAACTAAAGAAGACAGGCAGATGTATCTTCTGATAAAAGACGAAGTCCCTTCGACCGGCGCTAAAAAAGCCATGGAGTATATCGATAAAATTTCAAAATCATTTGCAGATTTCAAGGTCGCAATAATTACAAAAGATCCGTCTATGCTAAACAGAGTCTTTGGGTTTACAAAAAAGACTGCAGATAAACTCATCGTCACTTTAAAAGACAAAATAGTGGCTGTAAACGTTTTAGGCGAAGAAAAGTGGTCAAGTGCTAAAGTAAGTGAAAATACAATAATTTTGGAGGCCATAGAAGGGCTCATTGCTTTGGGATACAAAGAACATCAAGCAAGAGCTGTCGTAACCAAAACATTTGAACGTAGTAAAAACATAACTTTAGCGGATTTAATAAGAAAATCTTTGCAGGATGTTGGCACTATATAAACAGGATTAATGATGGACGAATTAGAAAGAATTGTTGAAGCTTCTAAGCTAACTGAAGAAGACAGCAGAATAGAAAACTCTTTAAGACCTAAAAATCTTGATGATTTTATAGGTCAGGACAAGCTTAAAAGCAACCTTAAAGTTTTTATAGAAGCTGCAAAAAACAGACACGAAGCTTTGGACCATTGTTTATTTTATGCTCCCCCGGGACTTGGAAAAACCACTCTTGCTCACATAATTGCAAAAGAAATGGGCGGCAATTTAAAAATAACATCCGGTCCTGTTTTGGAAAGAGTGGGAGATTTAGCCGCAATACTTACAAATCTTTCTGATGGAGATATTTTTTTTATAGATGAGATTCACAGAATGAACCATCTTGTAGAAGAGTCTTTATACCCAGTTATGGAAGATTTTGAACTTGATATTATAATAGGACAGGGGCCTTCGGCAAAAACAATTAAACTACCTGTCCCTCACTTTACATTGATAGGTGCAACAACAAGAGCAGGGCTTTTATCAAGTCCGTTAAGAGACAGGTTCGGGATTATAGAACACTTGGATTTTTACAACATAGAAGAGCTTATGCATATAGTTAATCGTTCGGCAGCAATAATGAATATTGCTATTGACAATGACGCAAACGAAGAAATTGCAAGACGTTCAAGAGGCACACCAAGAATTGTAAATAGACTTTTGAAAAGAGTTAGAGATTTTGCTGAAGTAAAAGGCGGTGAAATCACGTATTCCATAGCTAAAGAAGCTCTTGAGGCTTTGGAAGTTGACAGCGCTGGGCTTGATAAAATGGATAGACTAATTCTTACAGTTTTAATTAAAAAATTTGGCGGTGGCCCGGTGGGCGTTGATACTATATCTGCAGCTATATCTGAGGAGTCAGACACAATAACCGACGTATACGAACCATATCTTATACAATCCGGCTTTATTGCAAGAACCCCAAGAGGCCGAGTCGTAACCGAAACCGGATACAAACATATTGGAGTCAAACCTCCAAAAAATCTCCAAAAAGAGCTATTTTAGGTTGTGATATGAGTAAATTTTCTCTTTCAACTTCTAAAAAGAAAGTTTTACTTCATATATGCTGCGCTCCTTGTTCGGCTTGTGCAGTAAAAATGCTACGTGGTGACTATGATATTTCTTTTTATTGGTATAATCCCAATATTTACAATAGACTTGAATATAAAAATAGAAAAGATTCTGCGGTAAATTATGCAAAAGAATTGGATATTCCATTCTACGAAGAAAAAGATTTTTTTTACAATTACAACAATTGGAAAAATAATAGTTTAGAACAATGCAATCTTTGTTATACATTGAGACTTGAAAAAACAACAGTATTTGCAAAACAAAATAACTTTGATTTTTTTTCAACATCACTTCTTTCAAGTCCCTATCAAAAACATGATTTAGTAAAGCAAATAGCTCGCGATTTGGCCGACAAACGCAAAATAAATTTCTTATATTGTGATTTTAGATCATGTTTTTATGAAAATAAAAATTTATTAAGACAGAAAGGGTATTATATGCAAAAGTACTGTGCATGCAATAAATCAAAGAACGGAAAGATATAACGACAAGAGAGTGGATTGTTAAATTTTTAGGAAATTATCAAAGTAGCCTTTGCGTAAAGTTGTTTTTTAGCATTATTTAATTAGATCTCTTAATAACTAACATATAAAAGTACAATAGAAGTACTATGAAACAGAAAAAGAAAGCAGGCGGGTCGGGTGGAATGAATGGGTTTAGTATTAATGAGAGTAAAGAAAGCATTTGATAAAACAAAGGATAGCAAGGAAGAAAGAAAAGATAGGGCAAGTAGGTGAGCAAAGAGAAAATTGAGTACAGAGAATATTGTAAAGATGATGTTTTGAATACTTTAGGGCAATACCTAAACATATTGTCACAAGAGACAGCTACAATGTCAGCAAAAGTTGTGGATATAGACATAGGGTATTAGGACATAATTATCGTAGAAGACAGCTACAATGTCAGTGAAAGTTGTGCATATAGGACGATAGATCATTCGGACATATTATCGTAGGAGACAGCTACAATGTCAGCAAAAGTTGTGGATATAGACATAGGGTATTAGGACATAATTATCGTAGGAGATAGTTACAATGTCAGTGAAAGTTATGTACATAGGACGATAGAGCATTCGGACATATTATCACTTGAGACAGTTGCAATGTCAGCAAAAGTTGTGGATATAGACATAGAGTATGCACAAGAAGCATTAATGAGTAGTGGGGAATATACTAGATGGGAATAGGTATTGATAAACAAAGCGTTAGAAGTAGCAGTAGCAGTGATTATGCTAGAGATTGATACAAAGACCTAAAAAAACAGCGAAAGTGGCGAAAGCGAAAAGAATAAGAGACATACAATAACCGTTGGTAGTAGTTAAGTTAAAGGCAAGCAAGTAATATGCACAGCGATAATAGGGCAAGGAGCACGATTTTAGTTTGTTTTAGTAGGCATGTATTTATGCAAAGAAAGACAATAAGATACATGGCAAATACAATTTAGTAGGCCTTAGGCAAAATATATGCAAACACACTAGTTCTAAAAAATAGATCAAAGAAACACCCACTGACAAAAGAAGATAAGGAGTTAAATAGAAAGATTTATCAGATGATTATAGTAGAAAACATTAAAGTATTTGTTAAAAGGTTCAAAATAGTCTAAAGAATAGATAAGTAATAGCAGAAGACGCTTTGGACTGCGATTTAACTCA
>BNVZ01000038.1 GCA_025998475.1 Endomicrobiia bacterium
AACGCCTAATTATACTTTAACGATGGCGATGACAACAGCGAAGATGACAGCAACAAAGGCAAAGGTAAAAAAGGCAGCGGCGTAGTAGTCCCAACCCCAACCCCAACCCCAGAAGACAACCTTTTAAGGTCTTTTTATCCACTTTTTTTAAGTGGGTTGTGAGACAACAGGCACGGACGCAGAAGCAGGTGCAGACGTAGGTGCATCTCCATCTAGTTCATCTGCAGACGCGGATACAGGTACATCTTCATCCAGTTCATCATCATTTGGAGTATCCAAATAAATTACAAAAAGCTCCTTGTAATTTTTGGGTTGAAAACTGGACAATCGTAAATAACAAAAAAGTATTCAACAACTTATCAACTACATGGGAATCTCTGCATAAATTTAATGAAAACCTGAGAAGGCAAAAATGCATATTTGAAAGCTTTGAACTTGAATTTAGACAACATAAATGTTAAAAAATGCATATTTGAAAGCTTTGAACTTGAATTTAGACAACATAAATGCTAAAAAAGGTTCACTGTTGGTTTATACAAAGCTTGGCGATGTTCAAAGTTTAGCCCGTCAACCAATAAGAAAAATTGACTGATAGATTAAAATACAGAGGGAGAGTACTTTAGATGCAACTAAGTTCGGATGTTTTATTTTCAATAGCTGGTTTTCCTGTGACAAATACTGTTATTACTACGCTGATAACGGATGTTGTTGTTGTGGCGTTAGTCCTTGTGGTTGGCAGAGCAGTTTCCCTAAGACCAAAAGGTGCACAAAATGCAGTTGAAGCAGTTGTTGACTATTTTAGAGAAATTACGGAAAGTATTGCTGGGGAAAGGGCCTCGTATATATATCCATGGGTTGTTTCATTTTTTCTGTTTATAGTAATTTCAAATTTATTGGCACAGTTTCCAGGATTTGAATCAATAAAATTTCGCACGCTAACTTCAGGTTCTCACGGAGTGCCTTTGTTAAGAGCGGCTACGAGCGATCTAAATCTTACACTTGCGCTGGCTGTTGTGTCAGTGACTGCAACGCACTGCCTAAGCATAAGGTATACAAGCTTAAAGAGTTACATTGCAAGATTTATTACATTTAAATTGTTTCCTGCATTTTTGTTTTTAGGGATATTGGAATTTGCAAATGAATTTGCGAAATTTGTTTCATTTTCCTTTCGTCTATTTGGAAATATTTATGCAGGAGAAAAGGTTATGGCAACAATGTACAACTTATGTCCGCTTGGACTACCCATTCCCTTTATAGCACTTGAGCTTATGGTAGCGGTTGTCCAGGCTATGGTCTTTGCGTTGCTTACAATGACATTTATGCATATAATGACGGACAAATCACATTGAAAGGAGATATAAAAATGACTTTTACTGGTGGAATTATCATGGCAGTCGGCGGTATAGTGCCGGCGTGGGGAATTGGTTTAATAGGATCAAAAGCAGTTGAGGCCATTGGACGTAACCCTGAAGGATCAGGGAAAATAATGGTAGCCATGCTTATTGCGCTTGCATTTGCTGAGTCTATAGCAATTTACTCTTTTATTTTAGCGTTGTCCAAATAAAATGGAAATAATACAAAGATTTGGCTTAGAAGCAAAATTGTTTTTGTTTCAACTTATTAATTTCTTAGCTATAGTATTTATTCTTAAAAAATTTTTGTATACACCTTTAAAAAGAATACTTGATGAAAGAAAAAATAAGATTGAGCGGTCTTTGCGAGATGCTGAAAATGCAAAAATAGCTTTAGAAAATGCCGGCGAAGAGAAAAAAAAGATTCTTTTGGAGGCTAAAAGCAGCGCAGATAAACTGGCTGCGTCTGCTAAAATTTCTATTGGCGAAGCAAAAGAAAAAGCGGTTGCAGAAGCGGAACAGCGTTCAGAACAAATTCTAGACGATGCAAAACATAAAGCAGCAGAAGAGTTCGAAAATATGAACAAACAAATCGGGAAAATGTCTTTAGATGTTTCCGGAAAAGTTATATCAAAAGTTTTGTCGGATTTATTTACCGATGACGAAAAACAGAAACTTATGACCCGCGCATTGGAAAAAATAGATGAACAGATTACAAATTAAAGAACTTGCGGCATCTATTGTAAAACATGACGAACTGTCAGAAAAAGATCTAAATTGGATTTGTTCTAATTTATCAAGGCAGGATATTAAACTGTTTATGCGTTTATTGTCGGAAGAAATAAAAAATAACGCTGTTAGAGTAAAATTTGCGGGCGAATTGAGCGATGTAAACAAAAGAAAAATTGTCACTATGTTTCCAAACAAGAAGATTTTGTTTGAACGCGATGATGATAGTATTGTCGGCGGATTGCGATTTGAGTACGGTGACTTTATTTTGGATTATAGCGTTTCAGGAATAGTAAAAAGAACTTTAAATGCTATACTAAACCAACTTTAAATATTGTGATCGCTTTACTTGCTTAGAAAATAGATGTAAATAGCCGAGCAATCGCATTTCTCTTAAGCTAGAAAGTCGAGCAATCAGCTCGTTTTTTAAAAGCTGACTTCTCGTGATCTTTAAAACATCTCCTTGGAAGAAGAAACAAGTTAAGCGTTACAAAAGAATCTGACAAAAGAATCTGCAAAGAGACAGTGGGAGTTTATTATGAAACCAGAAGAAATAATACAGAAAATTGAAAAAGAATTATATTCCGTGCAGACAAAGCCTGAACTTGTCAACTTTGGCATCGTTAAGACTATTGGTGATGAAATTGTTAAAGCTTCAGGCCTTTCCAATGTGGGATATTATGAAGAAGTAGAATTTGACGACGGTTCTGTGGGTTTTGTTTTGAATATTGACGAAGACTTCGTTTCGATAGTGCTTCTTAAAAACTCAGCGCATGTTGCGCGCGGTATGAAGGTAAAATCTACCGGTAAAGTTTTAAACATTGCTGTTTCGGACAAACTCATAGGAAGAGTTGTAAATACTTTAGGAGAGCCGATAGACGGAAATGAATTAAAGCATGAAAATCCCGCTTATTATCCGGTTGAAAAAATTGCTCCCGGTATTATCGAGAGAAGTTCTGTAGATACTCCTTTAAAAACCGGTATCAAAGCTATTGACGCTATGACTCCTATAGGAAGAGGACAGAGAGAGCTTATAATTGGAGACAGAGGGACAGGGAAAACCGCTATAGCAATTGATACTATACTAAACCAGAAAAAACTTGACATGGGGTTAAAAAAAGTTATATGCATATACTGTTCCATAGGCCAGAAGCAATCCAACTTAGCGTCGATTACCGCTAAACTAAAAGATGAAGGCGCCTTGGATTATACTATTGTTGTTGTGGCCACGTCTTCGGATCCTGCTTCAATGCAGTATATAGCGCCGCTTGCAGCATGCGCAATAGGTGAATATTTTGTGGATAAAGGTGAAGATGTTTTGATAGTTTATGACGATTTAACAAAACATGCTTGGTCTTACAGACAAATTTCTCTTTTAATTAAGAGACCTGCAGGTCGTGAAGCTTATCCAGGAGATATTTTCTATTTACATTCAAGGCTTTTGGAAAGAGCTTCGAGAATGTCTGATAAAAACGGCGGCGGATCTTTAACAGCACTTCCTATTATCGAAACACAAGGAAATGACTTGTCAGCGTATATTCCAACGAATATAATTTCAATTACAGATGGACAAATATATCTTGAAGCAGATTTATTTAACGCAGGTACACGTCCTGCAATTAACGTGGGACTTTCAGTTTCCCGTGTGGGCGGAGCGGCACAGACTAAATCGATGAAGCAATTAGCAGGTCCTGTAAGGCTTGAACTTTCGCAATTTAGAGAATTGCAGGCCTTTACACAGTTTGGAAGCGATTTAGATGGAGCTACCTTAAGCAGACTCGAAAGAGGTAGAAGAATAACAGAAATTCTAAAACAGCCTCAATATGAGCCCTACGATGAACTTTCAGAAATACTGTCAATTTTTGCCGTAACATCAGGTCTTTTTGACGACATAGACGTTGCCAAAATTGCCGAAGTCGAACAACAAATGACAGAATATGTAAAAGAATCGTATCCTGAAACTGTAAAAAAACTTTCAACAGGCGCAAAATTAGACGACACTTTAAGAGAAGAACTTGAAAAAGAAATTAACGAATTTAAGAGTATAAATAATTATGGCGCAAAATTTACAACAGCTTAAAAAAAGAATAAAAACTTCAAACAGTATAGCTCAAATAGCTAAGGCTATGGAGGCGATATCTGCCTCTAAAATACGTAAAGTTCAGGATTCTGTAGAAAAACATAATCCATATGCCAAAAAAATTAAGTACATGGTTCAAAGAATCCTCGCAGACGAAGATTTATATGACGATAAAGATTTACATAACGATGTAGAAAAATTTACAAAGGAAAAAAGTGGCAAATGTCTTGTTTATATTATCTCTCCCGACAAAGGTCTTGCCGGCGGACTTGTTGTAAATTTGTTTAAAAAAGTAAGTTCTTATTTAAAATCCGACGATTATGTTGTTGTTATAGGAAAAAAAGCGGCAAGCGAAGCGGCAAAATACGGTTATAATGTTGTGGCGTCGTTTTCTATGGGAACGGATTTCCCTAAATATGACGATTTGTACCCTATGATTGATATTACGAAAAAACTTTATCTTTCAGGTGAAACTGCTAGGGTAAGCGTTGTATATACTGAATTCAAAAATATGTTTCTTCAGGAATCGACTATTGAAGAAATATTTCCTGTTAAACCTGATAAAAACTTTAAAAAAACTGGAATGGATTATATTTTTGAACCTAATTCTCAGCAGATTCTTAAAGGCTTACTTCCTTTTTATTTTGAAGTTGAATTCTACAGTGCATTTATGAACGCTTATGCTTCGGAACAGGCGGCAAGAATGATAGCTATGAAAAATGCTAAAGATAGCGCAAATGATATTTCATCATCTTTAACAAATATTTATAATAGGTCCAGACAGGAAAAAATTACAAGTGAAATTTTAGATCTTGCAAACGGACAACAGGGAATATGAAATGGAAAATAAAAAAATGGAATTTAATTCAGATGATGTAAACGCCAAAGGTACTGTTATAAGAGTTCAAGGTGCAATTGTGGACTTTAGATTCGAAGGAGCTGTCCCTGAAGTTTACGAAGCATTGCTTGTAAAAATGCTTGACGGAAGAGATTTAATACTTGAAACAATGTTTGAAATGGACAATTCTGAAGTAAGAACCATAGCCATGGGTTCAACAGATGGAATGAGAAGAGGGATGGAAGCCGTAAGAACTTTTGCTCCTATCTGCGTTCCTGTAGGCGAAAAAACTCTTGGAAGAATATTTAATGTTTTAGGCCAGCCCATCGATGCTTTAGGTAAAATTGACGATTCCGTTGAAAGACATCCTATACACAGACCGGCTCCAAATTTTATAGATCAAAAAACAACTCCCGAAATGCTTGAAACAGGTGTTAAAGTAATAGATTTGGTTTCTCCATTTACAAAAGGTGGCAAAATAGGAATTTTCGGTGGCGCGGGCGTAGGCAAAACTGTTATTGTTAAAGAACTTATAAGAAATATTGCCGCTGTTCATAACGGACACTCTGTTTTTGCCGGAGTAGGTGAAAGAACAAGAGAAGGTACAGATTTGTGGATGGAGATGAAAGAATCAAAAGTTATGGATAAAACTGTTTTGGTCTTCGGACAGATGAATGAACCTCCCGGTAACAGAATGAGAGTAGCTCTGTCGGCTCTTACAATGGCAGAATATTTCCGCGATCAAAAAGGCGAAGATGTCCTGTTGTTCATTGATAATATTTTTAGGTTTGCGCAGGCAGGCAGTGAAGTATCGGCGCTTCTTGGCAGAATGCCTTCAGCTGTAGGATACCAGCCTAACCTTGCAAAAGATATGGGTGATTTACAGGAGAGGATTACATCAACAAATAAAGGTTCTGTTACTTCTGTTCAGGCTATTTACGTTCCCGCAGACGATTATACAGACCCCGCGCCTGTTGCTATATTTTCGCATTTAGACGCGACGTTAACTCTTGATAGATCTGTCATGGAACAAGGTTTGTACCCTGCGGTTAATCCTCTTATGTCTTCCTCAAGACTTTTAGACCCTAATACTGTTGGCAAAGATCACTATAATGTTGCAATGGCAGTTAAGAAGATGTTGCAGAAATATAAAGATTTACAAGATATTATCGCAATACTTGGTATCGATGAGCTTTCTGATGAAGATAAAATTACCGTTTCAAGAGCAAGGAAGATACAGAGATTTTTAACACAACCTATGTTTGTTGCAGAAACATTTACAGGTCTTGAAGGTAGATATGTCAAAACTGAAGATACTATAAAAGGTTTTAAAGATATTATTGAGGGCAAATACGATTCTCTGCCTGAACAAGCTTTTTATATGGTTGGTTCCATGGAAGAAGCTGTTAAAAAAGCTGAAAAATCTTCTTCAAAATAAGGAATTAAATTTATATGAATAAGTTTGTAATAGAGATTTTATCGCCTCAGGGGATTATTTTTAAGGGCGAGCTGTCGTCCGTTTCTTTTCCTACTACAAGCGGTATGATAACCGTTTTGCCAGGTCATGTAAATCTTGTGACAAAACTACGCAGGGGAGAGATAGTCATTACTTCTTCAAACGCCGTGAAAAAAATTGTTGTTAGCGGCGGTTTTGTAGAAATTGCTAACAACAATATAAATGTTGTTGCAGAATTTGCGGCGCATTCGGATGCAACAAATAAACAAAAAGTGGATCAAGCGATGCAACTTGCAAAATACATGAAAGCTAAGAGAAAAGAGTTTGTAGACATATCTGCTACTGAATTAAGATTAAAGAAATCTGCAGCTGATCTAAAGTCAGGTCTAGTAATTAAACGTAGAAAAATATAATGCGGCAAACACATTCAAGCTATTCCTGTCACCCTGCATTGTTATGAGCATTCTTTTGATTTTTTGGTTGTGAAATTAAAATTCTTTTATTTACCCGTGATAATTTCTGATTTTTTGTATTTTGACATGTTCTTATAATTTTGTATTGGTAAATAAGAATTTTTACGATTTTATCCGTAAATGTAATCTATAGTAGGAGATTTAATGAAAAAAAATATAGGAGTTTTAGGACTTGGCAAAAGCGGTATTGCTGCGGCTAATCTTTCCATTAAACTGAGACATAATGTTTTTGCAAGCGATAGTAAAAAGAAAGGAATAAAAGGTTTAAATAGAAAAATTGTGGCGGAATTTGGCGGCCATTCAGACAGAATTTTGGCTTCTGACATAATTATAAAAAGTCCAGGCATTTGCCCTGATGACGCTATTTTAAAAAAAGCTCATAAATATAAAATTACAGTTATGAGCGAACTTGCTTTTGCTCTTGAAAATTCCAAATATAAAAAAATTATAGCTGTTACAGGCACAAATGGAAAAACCACTACAACAGATTTAATTTCAAAAATAGTGAAAGCTGTGTATAAAGATTCTATAGTTTCAGGTAATATAGGGTTCCCTTTAGCAGATAAAGCGCTACAAACAACAAAAAATACATACATTACCATGGAACTTTCAAGCTATCAGCTTGAGGATACACCCAAATTTAGACCAAATATATCAGTGCTTTTAAATATAACTCCAGATCATCTTGAACATCATAAAACGATGAAAACCTATATAAAAGCAAAAGAAAATATATCAATTAATCAAAAATGCGAGGATTTTGCAGTAATAAATTATGATGATAAACTTTGCAGAAAAACAGCCAAAAAAACTAAAGCAAAAATAATATTTTTCAGTAAAAAACCTTTAAAGAACGGAGTGTTTTATGATAACGGTAAAGTAGTGATAATTACGGGTAAAAAACATATAGAAATAAAACCTATAATTAATATTGTAGGTATGCATAATATAGAAAATATTTTAGCCGCAACCGCAGCAACTTATGCAGCGGGAATAACTCCGACAGCTATAGAGAAAGTTATTTCCAAATATAAAGGCGTTGAGCATAGAATAGAATTTATAAAAACTTTAAACGACGTTGATTATTACAACGATTCAAAATCAACAAATGTTGATTCGGTAAGAGTAGCTCTCGAATCGTTTAACGGAAATATCTTGCTTATTATGGGCGGGCGAGATAAAGGATATTCGTATACTCCTTTAAAGCAGCTTGTGAAACAAAAAGTTAAAGTGGTTTTTCTTATAGGGGAGGCCTCTAATAAAATAAAAAAAGATTTAAAAGACGCTTCTGTATTTTTTGACGTTCACACAATAAAAAATGCTCTAAAGCATGTATTTAAAACTGCCCAAAAAGGCGATATAGCCTTGCTTTCTCCGGCTTGCTCTTCGTTTGACCAATTTCACGATTTTGAAGAACGCGGTACAGTGTTTAAACAACTTGTTAATAAATTGTGATAATGGGGTTTAATGTTTAAGATTGATTTCGGCAAATATGATTATACGCTTATAGCGGTAATTTGCATATGCATTACATTTGGCTCGTTCATGGTTTTTTCGTCAAGCGCTGTTATAGCTTACGTAAAATGGGCAAGTCCGTATAAATTTTTCTTCAAACAAATTTTATGGGTTGTAATAGGTTTTGCAGTAATGTTTGTAACAAGTTTTTTGATCGATTATAAATTTTATAAAAAATATGCAAAAAAAATTTATTTCTTATCATTGCTTTTAGTTATTGCAGTTTTGTTTATAGGCGTTTCTAGATTAGGCGCTAAAAGATGGTTCTTGGTAGGTTTTTTAACTATACAGCCGTCAGAATTAGCTAAATTTGCAGTGGTTATAGCGCTGGCCGATTTTATATCAAGAAAAAAAGAGCTAATTAAAGAATGGCAAGGCTTAGTAGCACCTACTGCTATTGTCTTTCTAATACTTCTTCCTATTGCGATTGAACCTGATTTAGGAACCCCTATTTTAATAGTCGGAACGTGCTTTGCAATGTTGTTTTGCGCAGGAATTAAAATTAAGGCCGTATTAGCCTTAGTTGCAACCGTATTTTTATTAACAGCGGAAGAAATTATAAGAAAACCTTACAGGCTTGTAAGATTTAAAGATTATCTTGCATCTTTTGTAAATATAGACGCATCTCCTTATCAGATTAAACAATCGTTAAATGCTCTTGGCTCAGGAGGTATTTTTGGAAAGGGGCTTGGCAAAAGCGAAATGAAGCTTATGTATCTTCCTGAAGCACATACTGATTTTATTTTTCCAGTTATAGGGGAAGAGTTAGGTTTTATTGGCGTAACTGCTGTTACAGCATTTTTTATCTATCTTTTTTTAAAAGGCGTGAAGATGAGCAAACATATGCCTGACACTTTTTCAGAATATTTGTGTTTAGGGATTACATTTCTTATTGTTTTCCAGGCTATTATAAACTTATCTGTTGCTACTGGAGTTTTCCCGACAAAAGGTCTTCCTTTACCGTTCATATCTTTTGGTGGAACATCGCTCATTATAACTATGGCGACTGCGGGAATACTTATTAATTTATCACAATATACTAAAAAACAGAATTAAGCTATGGGAAAAGACGCAAGGCGCATGAAGAGTATTTTATAACATCACTATAACTGTAAAATCTAAAAACACATATTGAACTGTTTTTGTCGCTTATAATCGAAATTTGTAGCAAGGATATGGCAAAACATCAAAAAGATGATTATATGCCTTTTGTTAAAAGCTTGTTGTTGTTGTTTTAATCCGTTTGTGTTTGTTTGACAAAAGTCCAACATGTTATGAGATTCTACAAGATTCTAAATAGTTGTTTAATAAAAAATTTATAGCTATAATAAAACTCACTAGGTGGCAAAGGGACATATGGCAAAAAAACAAGGAAGAAGTCTATGAAAACAAAAACAGTAAAAGCAATATTAAGTATATTTGTTGCATTTAGTCTTGCTTTAAGTTCCTGCGATAAAAAGAACGCTTTCCTTGTAAACAGAAAGACTGCTACTCCAGAGAAAATAAGAGAAATAGAAGAAATAAAAAGAGCAAAAACTACACCAACCACCACCACCGATAACAATAGCACCAACAGCATCAGCATCAGCACCATCAACACCAACAATGGCAATGGCACAAAAACAATGCCAATGCCACCAACATCATCATCGTCACCAACATCTAGTTCATCAAGCTCTTCATCACCATCATCAACATCATCATCGTCAGCACCATTTAGTTCGTCAAGCTCTTCATCGCCATCATCATCAACATTATCACCAGCACCAGCAGCAGCACCAACCAACCGACACCAACAACCAGCACCAGCAGCACCAACTACCAACAACGGCAACACCAACAACCGCCACCACCCGATAAATCTACCACCCCCACCACAACCAAAATCACAGACGCCACTGTCTCAAAAACAACTACTGTCATCAACATCCGCATCATCACCATCATCATCAACAACATCATCGTCAGAAACATATAGTTCATCAAGTTCTTCATCACCATCATCAACATCATCATCGTCAGCACCATTTAGTTCATCAAGTTCTTCATCACCATCACCATCATCGTCACCAACATCTAGTTCAT
>BNVZ01000039.1 GCA_025998475.1 Endomicrobiia bacterium
GTATCGATCATATAGTGTGCGAAAACAATCATTATTATTACAAAGATCATGATAATGGATGGACACATTGCAACTGTGGTCTATATGCAGTAAAAAGACTGCTCTTTGTCTTAGGTAAACATGGTATCGTTGATAAAGACTTGTGGTATAGATATACTGATAGCCAGTTAAGAGAGATGCTCTTGGAAATACCAGAACGCGACAGAGAAACTAATCAAAACGTAACGATACGTTCAAATACTCTTAAAACATTGATGGAGGATCTTGGCGTTCCTGATGATCACTGTAGAATATATGGAAGAACGGGCCTCATACTAGATGCAAGCACTGTTAGTGAATCTGTGCAATTCGCTGTAAATCGACATGAGGATGCCATGAAAGATTTGGAAGAATATAACAGAGGAGTCAGGACAGCACTTGATTTTGAAGAATATGAGGGACAGAGAAAAGAGCGCCTGGAAGAGAGAGAGAGAAAAGAAACAGAAGCAATAAAGTTTTGGAAAAGGATAGAGAGGGAACACAAAGAAAAAATAAGAAGGATGTTGCATTAGGCTCAAAGTAGATCTTATGGCAAGACTTGCCCCCTGAGGGATTGTGTAAAGCCTTTTTTAGTTTACGATTAGTCTATCTTGATGCTGCAAGATATATTCTAAATCATTTACAAACGGTTTTGCCTTGATAAAGCTTACAGTAGCGCTTAAAATTATGTCTTTTTCAAGAACTTTTTTCACTTTTTTAAACGTTGATTAGTATACTGAACTTGCAAATTAATCTTATTAATTTTGATATTGTGGTAAGGATGTTTGATCGTAAAATTCGAGTAAAAGGAGAGTATCAGTGAAGAAGTGTAAAGCAGTAATGATGGGAGCGGTTGTTTTATCTGGACTTGTATTTAGTTCAACTGAGGTTTGGGCCAATCAAGATGATGAACTTAGGTATGCTCAACTTAGGGGTGAGCGTCAGCAATATCTGGAGCAGGCTAGGGTTCTTAGAGTTGAGGCTGTAGATCCTGGACAAATTGCGGCAAACCATCATGCTCACGGTATGCAATCGTGTGTTGAGCATTATAAAGCCGCTAGAAGAAAAATTCAAGAAGCTCATAAATTTGAGCTCAAGGCCATGGAAGTTGACTTTAATATAACGGCTGTAGGACTGGCAGCAAAGCGGCGCGATGAAAATTTAACCGAGGATCAGTATAATGAGATTAGAAAGAGGTTTGAAGCAGATGAGGTAGATTTGGGAACTGGGATAAAACTGTCTTCGCATGAAGCTGAATTGGTTAAAATGAGGAATGATGAGAAGCAAGCATGCTCCGCTTTAAACATAGCTTGGGTTGAGTAGACTAGAAGATAAATGGAAGTTTACTCACCGCTCCTTTTAGTGGTATCAGTCAGTAGAAATGACGGTTATTTATTAAAGCAATAGATAAGTCAGTAAGCAAAGTGTGATAAGCACCAAGCGCTAGAAAAGTCAGTACAATAAATGTAAAGATAAAAAAGATGAGGGAGGCAAGGATGGGGAATTTATAATGTTCATTATCCTTTCTTTCTCCTCTCTTTTTTTTACCAAGTATGATATTCTGATTCTTTTTTCGTATTGTTCTACATGATATGACGCCAAAACTTGACACAGGCCATGAAAATTGTGTAAGCTCCCTGGTGTTTGTGTTTGAACTTGTGGCACTGTGGATGTATGCTACGTCAAAAAAACTAAGATAGAGGAAACATTATGACAAAAACAAAATTATTAAATTCATCTTCATTTATTTTACTTGGTTTTTTGGTTTTAAGTTCCTGCGATAAAAAGAACGCTTTTCTTGTAAACAGAAGGACAGCTACTTCAGAGAAAATAAGAGAAATAGAAGAAAGAAAAAGAGCAAAAACTACACCAACTCCAGCTATCTCTCCAATTCCAACCCTTCAAGAACTCGTCAATGCCATCCCAGACCTCTCCGACGAAGTCCGCCGCCGCCTCATCAATGCCCTCTCTGACCCCAACCTCTTCCCCAACGA
Source organism: Endomicrobiia bacterium (assembly GCA_025998475.1). Lineage (GTDB taxonomy): Bacteria > Elusimicrobiota > Endomicrobiia > Endomicrobiales > Endomicrobiaceae > Endomicrobiellum. Next base: position 2,013 of record BNVZ01000039.1, read on the forward strand.
CCGCCTCGTCGACCTCTTCAAAGCCCTCTGTGACTCCAGCATCTTCGACACCGACCGCCTCAGCTTTATCAATGCCCTCTGTGACTACTACATCCACGACAACGACCGCCGCGTCAACCTCTTCAAAGCCCTCTCTGACTCCAGCATCTCCAACGAAGCCCGCATCAGCTTCATCAAAGCCCTCTCTCACCCCTACCTCACTGACGCCCGCCGCCGCTTCATCAAAACCCTCTCTGACCCCAACCTCCACGACAACGACCGAATGAACTTCATCAAAGCCCTCTCTGACCACAGCATCTCCAACGCAGCCCGCCTCAACTTCATCAAAGCCCTCTGTGACCGCAACATCTCCAACGCAGCCCGCCTCAACTTCATCAAAGCCCTCTGTGACCCCGCCCTCACCGACTACAACGGCCGCCTCAACTTCATCCGTGCCTTCACTCACCCCAACCTCACCTACGACCGCCGCCGCAGCCTCATCAATGCCTTCTCTGACCCCAACCTCTCCGACGACCGCCGCCGCAACCTCATCAACGATCCCTTTGGCATTGCCCTTGAAAATTCGTAAAAATTATGTTTCATTATTTTTAATATTTCGGATGAGGTAACTCTATTTACCTAATGATGATCAATTTTAACGATTAACTCAAGTATTTTTCGCGTCTTCAACTACACAATCTATTAATAAAACATGTAATGAATATATTGCCATTTGCTGCCCTCAACTGCCCATAAAAATAGTTATTTTGTCCTCCTTTGGTGTGTGTCCGTGTGTCATTTTTAAGGTCCCTAGGAAACGTCTAGGGCATTGCGGCGTTTGTTAGACAATCATATGTGTATAGAACTTATCCAAGCCATATTCAAGTGATTTATACATCATGACATAACCCACAATCTTTGTCATATTCAAACACGCCTATTATGTCATCTCCAGTCATCTTGTATCTCTAAGAGTTTTGTTTCCGTAGCCTCTAAGGCCTATTACCTGCACTGTACATATTTCATTAGACCTCTTAATAACTAACATATAAAAGTACAATAGAAGTATATGAAACAGAAAAAGAAAGCAGGCGTGTCAGATAGAATGGGTTTAGTATTAATGGGAGTAAAGAAAGCATTTGATAAAACAAAGGATAGCAAGGACGTAAGAAAAGATAGGGGGAAGTGCCAAAAGATTCAAAATAGTCTAAAAGATAGATAAGTAATAGCAAAAGACCCTTTGGACTGCGATTTAACTTGGGTTTCAGGTATTTGTAATTCTAAAATTTAATACTCAAGTTGTGCGGGAGATCTATTGTAAGAAATCTCGTTCTGTTGTCCTTTAACGACGTTTTGCTGTTTTTATTTACTCATTACTCATGCATAACATGGAAAAGGATTTTTTATGTTTTCAGTGCCAAAAATCAGAACAAAGCCCCAACCGCAATGTTGGGAATAAAGTTAGCTCTGCATTATTTTTCTCAAAAGGGAAATGATAGAATGGATCTTTAGATAAACTCAAAACAATACTCGATAGAGTATCAATGGGAAAAATGATGTAAGATAGATTTTAAAACAAGATCTGTGTCCTTGCAAATGTCCCGACCGCAAGGCCATGGCCTTTTTTACTGCACCCCCTTATTTTACTAAAGAGGGACAAAAAAGAAACACGTCTATTTTGATCTTAACAGAAAACTTGAATTTATATCATTTTATATGTACCATAACCATGAACTAGTTGGTTAAATCTTCAAAATTAAAAGACAAGAAAATGAAGGTCAATGTGCGCTTAAAAAAGCGTATGATGGACTGTACTTTTCGTTGTTTTAAAGAGAGAAGGAGGGCCTATTTATGTGTGGAATAATTGGTGTTGAAAATAATGATGGTGCTGCTGTTTTAACTGCAGCAGGTCTCCTTACTTTACAGCATAGAGGTGAAGAGTCTGCAGGCATTACAATAAGCGGCAAAGAAAAAATGAAGACTTTTAAGGAAATGGGTCTTGTTTCAAGAATTTTTAATGAAGAAACATTAAATAAGCTTCCCGGAACTGCAGCTATAGGCCATGTTCGCTATACGACTTCGGCAAAAAGTTCTCTTACGAATGCTCAGCCTTTTCAGATAAATTGTATCCATGGAAATATTGCCGTAGCCCATAACGGTAACATTACAAATTTTTTTAAGATAAGACATATGCTTTTGAAGAAAGGCGCAATTTTTAGCCATACTTCCGATACAGAAATACTTCTTCATCTTATTGCTATGTCTAAAGGAGATCTTGCAAATATAGTCGCAGACTCAATTCGTAAACTTGAAGGGGCTTTTTCCCTTGTAATTCTTAAAGATAAAATTCTTATAGGCGCAAGGGACGAGCATGGTTTTAGACCTTTGGCTTTGGGTAAACTAGATAACTCGTATATACTTTCTTCAGAAAGCGCTGCAATTGAAGTTATAGGCGGTACGTATTTAAGGGATATAGATCCAGGTGAAATTATTGTTATAGAAAACGGGCGGATCAAAAAATCTTTCTTTTATAAAAAACCTAAAGAACAATGTACTTGTATTTTCGAGCAGGTTTACTTTTCAAGATCAGACAGTATAATGTTTGGAAAATCCGTAAAAGAGGCAAGAATAAAGATGGGAGAATATCTTGCCTGCCAAATGAAGAATGTTAAGGCAGATATTGTTATGCCAGTTCCTGATACAGGCTATTTCGCCGCTCTTGGTTTTTCAAGAACTTCAAACATAATGTTTGAAAACGGTTTTGTAAGAAATCACTACGTAGGAAGATCCTTTATAAAACCTTCACAAAACTTAAGAGATTTAACCGCGAAACTTAAGTTGCGTCCTATAAAAGAAGTCGTTAATGGTAAAAAAATAGTGCTTGTAGATGATTCTATAGTAAGAGGTACAACGTCAAAAAGACTTATAAGCATTTTAAGAGAAGCCGGTGCAAAGAAAATACATTTTGCATTGTCATGTCCTGCTATAATAAGTTCATGTTATTACGGAATCGATACTCCAAGCAAAGAACATTTGATAGCAGCCAATAAATCGATAGAAGAAATGAGAAAGTATTTAGATCTAGATAGTTTAACTTTTTTAAGTTTAGACAATCTTGTTAAAGCTTGTTCTTGCAACAATAAAAAGGAAAAGCTTTTCTGTACATCATGTTTTACAGGAAAATATCCTACAAAAATTTCAAAAGAGTGCATATAAAAAGGCTATTAAAATGACAAAATATATTTTTATTACCGGTGGGGTTGTAAGCTCTTTGGGAAAGGGTATTTCGGGCGCAAGCATAGGTAAACTTCTCCAACTTCACGGCTTTAAGGTCAATATGATTAAATTTGATCCCTACATAAACGTAGATCCAGGAACAATGAACCCTTATCAACATGGTGAAGTTTTTGTTACGATAGACGGCGCCGAGGCAGACTTAGACCTAGGAACCTACGAGAGATTTTTAAATATTTACACAAGCAAGGCAAATACAAATACTGCTGGAGATGTTTATAAAACCGTAATCACCAGAGAAAGAAGGGGGGATTACGATGGAGCTACGGTTCAGATTATACCTCATATTACTGACGAAATAAAGAGACGTTTTGTTGCGTTAAAAAACGATTGTGATATTTCTATAATTGAAATCGGAGGGACTGTTGGGGATATCGAAGGGCTCCCATTTATAGAAGCCACAAGGCAGTTTCAGCTTGAAAATAAAAAAGAAGATATTTTTAGTATCCATGTTACTCTTGTTCCTTACATCTCAGGCGCTCATGAATTAAAAACAAAGCCTACGCAGCATTCTGTTAACAAATTAAGAGAAATAGGTATTTCTCCAGATATGATAATTTGCAGAACGGAACACCATCTTGACGAATCGTTAAAGAAAAAAATTTCTCTATTTTGCAATGTTAAAGAGGAAAATGTTATAGAAGCGATAGATGCTTCTTCCATTTATTGTATTCCAGAAGCTTTTTATAATCAGAAAGTAGATTCTCTGGTTATTGAAAAACTTAATATAAAACCTAAAAAGAAATTTGATAGAACGTGGTTTGCAAAAATAAAGTCTCTTTCGGAATTTGATAAGACGATTAAAGTTACAGTTGTCGGTAAATATGCGGATTTAAAAGACGCCTATAAATCTATTGACGAATCGTTAAATATTGCTGCCGGTGAGTTAAAGGCAAAGGCGGAAATAGAATACCTTGGAGCTGAAGATAAAGATTTAGTTAAAAAATTAAAAAATTATGACGCTATTTTGGTTCCTGGAGGGTTTGGAAGTAGAGGTGTTGAAGGAAAGATAAAAGCAATAACCTATGCTAGAGAAAACAAAATTCCGTTCCTTGGTATATGTTTAGGCATGCAATGCAGTGTTGTAGAGGTGTCTAGAAATTTAGCAAAACTTAAAGACGCAAATTCCACGGAATTTAGCGAGACTACAAAATATCCCGTAATAAAAATTCTCGAAGAGCAAAAAAGCGTTAAGTACAGAGGTGGCACGATGAGGCTTGGTAATTACAAATCTGAAATAAAGAAAAATACTTTGGCACATAATTTATACAAATCTACCGAAATTGAAGAAAGACATAGGCACAGATACGAAATGAATCCCGAGTTTATTGACGTATTGGAGAAATCTGGGCTTTTTGTATCTGCGTATCATAAAGGAATTCTTCCTGAAATTGTTGAGATAAAAGATCATCCATTTTTTATTGGCGTACAGTTTCATCCGGAGTTTGCCTCAAGACCAATGAAAGCGCATCCTCTCTTTAAAGGTTTTCTTAGCGCAGCTCTAAAGAAAAAATAAAATTTTATGGGCGATAAAAAAGAAGGTAGTGATAAAACTAAAAACAATAGACCTCTTTCCAAATTATTTATAAATAAATTGTAGACTATAGGAATAAAAATAAAATGACAGATAAAATTGAAATAAATAATGAATTTAAACAAGCGCACGAACTTATAGACAAAAGTAATGATTGTATTTTTGTTACAGGTAATGCAGGTACGGGAAAAACTACATTTTTGCGTTATTATATTACACGTGCAAACAAAAAAACCATAGTTCTTGCCCCGACCGGAGTAGCGGCTCTTAATTGCACAGGAGAAACACTACATTCATTTTTTAACTTTAAACCTGACATTACTCTTTCAAAAATCAAAAAGAAAAAACTTTCAGAAAAATCCATATATAAAAAAGTTGATACAATTATTATTGACGAAGCATCAATGCTTAGGTGTGATATTTTAGATTGCGTAGATAAATTTTTAAGGTTAAATAGAGAAAAACATCAAGAGCCATTTGGCGGAGTTCAAATGGTGTTTATTGGCGATCTAAAACAGCTTCCTCCTGTAGTAAAAAAAGAAGAATATCATATATTTAATTCTGTGTATAAATCGCCTTATTTTTTAAGTGCACATTCCCTTAATGAGTGTATGCTTCACACTATTGAACTTAAAAAAATATACAGACAACAGGACAGCAATTTTGTGGAATTACTTGCCGCGGTGCGAAACGGCACTGTCAGTAACAACGATCTTTATAGACTTAACAAAAAAGTTTCATCGCAGGTTTTAGATAAACCTATAGCTGTATATCTTACGACGACAAATAAAAAAGCAGCGTTTATAAATCATCAATATCTTTCAAAAATAGAGGCAGAACAGGCAATTTTTTCTGCAGAGACTGAAAATATAGACAAACATTCAAAAGCCTTGCCTGCAGAGACGGAGCTTGTTATAAAAAAAGGAGCGCAGGTAATGATGGTTAATAACGATGCAAAAGGTAGATGGGTTAATGGAAGTATTGGGATGGTTGACGATATAAAGAGCAGCACTTATTCAGGCAAAGTTTTGATACATGTAAAATTTCCAAATAAAAGAATAGAATACGTGGAACCTTACAAATGGGAATTATTCAGATATAGATGGAATGAAAAACAAGAACAAATAGAAACGGAAAGCGCAGGTTTTTTTAAACAGTACCCGCTAAAACTTTCTTGGGCTGTTACAATACACAAAAGTCAGGGGAAAACTTTTGATAACGTTATTATAGACATGGAGTATGGCGCGTTTGCTCCGGGGCAATTATATGTAGCATTAAGCCGTTGCACGTCTCTTGATGGTATAACCCTTTCAAGACCTATCACCAAAAGGGATATTATTGTCGCAAAAAATCAATTTTAGCAACAATAGTTCTCAAGTAAAAATGAGCGAGACATTTACATACGCTAAAAAGTTAATTAGAATATTCTTTGATATAGATAAGAAGTCGAAAGTGAAATCAAAACAGATACTTATTTCTATATAGGAGAATGTATGAAAATAACAAAGTATTTAAGCAAACTGGCAGAAAAAAGAACGAGGAATGTGTTAGCAATAATAGTAATGTTTGCTTGCGCTAGCATTTGTTTGGGAGAGCATACAATAACGATTAACTCTGCTCTTACTCCTACTATTGATGATAATGGAAACAGAGTTTTCCCTTTTGTCGCTGGTAATTCTAGAAATCAGGATGGAACCGCGAATTATGCTAACATATTTCCGCTAGACCCAAGCAATAACACTTTAATTATCAAAGAAGGAGCAAAGGTTGGACAGGCAAGCGGCGCTCATATTGATGATGGTAGTAATTTTGGATCAATGACAGGCAACAAAGTTATCGTAAACGGAGGCGATTTTACTGGTAGTGACATTGCAGGCGCCTCTTCTTTTGTCTTAACAAATGTTGTTGACGCTAATGGTAATAGAGTTGAAATTAATGCAGGATACAATATACGAGATGTTCATGGCGGACAGACATCAAATGGAACAGCTTCTGATAATAAAGTATTTATAAAAAACGATGTGATAATTGGTAGAGATGTTACTGGCGGTTGTGTTCACGGTAACGGAAACGCAGAAAAGAATAAGGTTGCAATCACTGGTGCAACTGTTGGCAGAAGTGTTTATGGCGGTTATGCTGGCAATAACGGAAACGCAGAAAATAATGAGGTTACAATCATTGGCGCAACTGTTCGTGGACTCGTTTATGGCGGTTGTGTTGGCGATAACGGAGACACAAAAAATAATAAAGTTACAATTAATGGCGGAAGGGTTAAAAAACTTGTTTATGGCGGTTATGTTTTCAATGACGGAGACGCAAAAAAGAATGAGGTTACAATCACCAGCGCAACTGTTGGCTTGAATGTTTATGGCGGTTATGTTTTCGGTAACGGAAGCGCAGAAAAGAATGAGGTTACAATCACCAGCACAACTGTTGACGAAGATGTTTTTGGCGGTTATGTTAACGGTGACGGAGACGCAAATAATAATAAAGTTACAATTAATGGCGGAAGGATTGGAGGAGATGTTTGTGGCGGTTTTATTTTTGGTGACGGAGACGCAAAAAATAATAAAGTTACAATTAATGACGGAAGGATTGGAGGAGATGTTTGCGGTGGTTTTGTTAAGGGCAATGACAAAGGCAATGCCACTGGTAACACAGTAACTATCTCAGGGATCCCGGAATTTGGGGACAACACAAATCTGCACCACGGACTGTGCGGAGGCATTGGCGCTAACAATGAATCCGACGCATTTACAGGTAACACATTGATTATTAAAGAAACAAAGGCAATTACAGTAAAAGGAATAAGTAATTTTGAAAATTATGAATTTTACTTGCCGCAAGATTTAAAACCCCAAGAGCCAATTTTGATAGCAAATGATGGCGGTTGCAGTTGGAATAAAGGCACCGCCAACTACACCGATCCCTGCCCTCTAAAACTCTCAAAAACCAACATAACCATATACCCTAAGGAAGCAATAGAAAAAGAAACAAAATATACATTGATACGCAGTCTGGAAGGATTTGACGAGATAAGCAAAGAGTTCAAGCCTAAAAGCACTGGCCCAGTAGTATATGAATGGGATTTAGAAATAGTTGATAACAAAGATTTGACAACAACAAAAGACTTAGTAGTCACATTAGCACAAAAGAGCATAGCCCCTGCAACAGAAGCACTATGCAAAGGACATGGAACAGGAATTTTACTGGCAAACGATGGACTGGACTGTATATTAAAGACTATGGAAGAGTCGGAAAGATTGCTTGG
>BNVZ01000040.1 GCA_025998475.1 Endomicrobiia bacterium
AAGCAAAGAATAAAATAGAAGAAATGCAGATTAAAAACCCCGCCCTTACAAAAGAAGAGATTCTTGAAACTATAAAAATAAAGTGAATAGGCGCTGATATGTCTGAAGAAAAAGATGAATTTCAAACACCGTCTCAAATTAAAAGCAAAGAACCTGTCGCAGAAATTGACGGTATAGGTTTTGATAAAATTAAAAAAGGAAAAATTGAACGTAGCAATTATGATGTCGAAGGGATGTTTGTCGGAGCAGCGGCAGGTTTTATTGTAGGTATAATAATTTCTTTTAATATCATTTTCGCAACGGAAATAGGTATATTTGTAGGACTTGCCGTAGGAACAATGCTAAAAAAGCAAGAGAAGAATAAAAACACACAAGTATAGATGGGCTTCTTATCTAATGCTTGCTTGTATAATCAATTGCAGGTGTTGTTTTGGCTGCTTTAAGCTTTGGTGTGCACAAACTCTTGACGTTTTTATTAGTAATATGCAAAAATACACCACGTGCATACGTAAAGCTTGAAATTTTAGAAAAGAAATATTACTATCCTTTCAAGAGTAGTTAGAATTCGTTGTACCCTTTAGAAACTTGTTACTTTTGAGAAGTACGAGATTGACTTTCAGCTAGCCCAAGCAATACTATTTAAGAAAAAAGGAAGGATGTAAAAAATCATTACGATAAAACAATGTTGAGATTAACATTCAATCCCTTTATTTCAAGGCAGCTTTATGATAGAAGAGCTTTTTTAAAAAATCCCGAATGTTATAAAATTAAAAATCCAACAGCGTTTAAATTTTTGATAAGTTATGATAGAACAATCTTCAAGAGTAACAAGTTAAAACTTCCCCTCAAAGAAGTAACCCAAGATTTACAAATTGAATATAAAAGAACAGGCGATATGGTCAAAACCTTCAAAATAGCTTTTAAAGAATTAAACGGATACAAGATTAACGACCACTATAATTTAGAAGTAGACTTAATCAAAGAAAATAAACAATATTTTGTCACAGCTCAAGCGTATTTTAAAAGATAAAATAAATCACCACAGTGTGAGCATTACTGGTTTTGGTTTAGGGTTTGAAAGCCTGCAAAGGCATTAAATTTGTTATTTTTAGACTTTTTAGATGTAGAAAAGTTAAGGTTGATGAAATACAGATCTTAAAATCACTTGCTAATTATCAAAATATGTGATATTTACTAATTGTAATTGTGATAGATAAATAACGGGGGTAAGCAATGGAAAAGAAAAAAGCAATGACTGCAGTTGTTTTATTTGGTTTTGTCTTAAGTTCGTGTAAAGATTGTCCTAAACCTAGAGAAGAAGACAAAAAAAACCATGATATTCCATTCAAGTTATCATTAGATTCAGGAATCTGGAGGAGAGAGCGCGCGCATCAGCAACTGTTGAAAGTGAAGACAGTGCAGATCATTCTGCAGGAAGCGAAGAAAGCGCTGGATGTGCTGCAGGAAATGCTGAAAGCGCAGGAAGCGCAGGAGAGAAGGAAAAGAGAACAGGCTGAAGAGCGCGAGGAGCGGAGAAGAGAGCAGCAGAGATCGCCGAAAATGCTGCAGGTGCAGGAATGGTGGGAACAGGAGAGATCGCGAGAGGAGAGATCGCGGGAATGGCGGGAAAGAGAGCAGGAGAGATTGCGAGGAGAAGTGCGGGAACCGATGGAAAAATTGTGGGGAAAGCAGCATCAGCTATGTCAAGTGCTGTTGGAAATACGTCAGAGTCCGAATCCCTCAAGACATTTGGCGTTTGAATCATCGGAAACGAATAAAGCGGTGGGTGCGATAATAGGAGTGTGTCGGTTGCAGGAAGAGCGGCGTTATTTTCTGGGAGTGTCGGTGTCGCAGCTCCACGCCGTGGTTGCGATGCCCATGCCGAGTGCGATGGACGTGTGGAAAGTGCTATTTAAAGTGCAGAGAGCGCTACAGGAAGTGCAGGAAGTGCTGGAAGAGCTGGAAGACGAAGAAAGGTTAATACGTGATGAGGGGGCTGAGAAACAATAAGAGTGACGTAGCGGGAGAAGCTCAAAAAAAGTGGAAAAGTGCTGGAAACACTGATTAAAAAATTGAAGAGAAAGCTGGCAGTGCAGATGGAGCGTATGGGAAGATAGCTGGAAGAACAGAAGAGAGAGCTGGGGGAGAGGGAGACAGCGGCACAGGAAACAGACATGGCGGGAAAAAAGAGCGTGGGCACTGGAAGAAATATAAGAGTTTGAGAGCATTTAAAAAGATGTTAGATTGGGCAGAGAAAACAACCCTCGTTTGTTAAAAAAACCTCCAGATCTTATGTTACTTAAAGCGATAAAGAAGATTATAATAAAACAATGTAAGGATGTCTTAAAGGATATAAAAATGAAAAAAATTGTGAGTTTTCTTGTTTTGTCTTTGTCTTTTTCTATCGCAAGTTGTGTATCAGTCAACAAGTACGTGACCACTCGGTATGCCCCAACTAATGCAGACAAAATAGAAGTATACTCAACGCAGCTTCCTAAAAAAGAGTATATAGAGCTGGCAGAAATCAAATCGCAAGAAGAAGATATAATGACACTAAAAGAAGAAGCCGCTAAATTGGGAGCCGACGCGATAATTATGACAGGAGCTAATAGCGTTAACGCAAACACTATACACACTCCCGAAGCTAAATGTGTAGCAATCAAGTTTAAGAATTCTTCAAGCAGAATATATAGAACTGATAGAAATCAAATCGCAAGAAGAAGATATAATGACACTAAAAGAAGAAGCCGCTAAATTGGGAGCCGACGCGATAATTATGACAGGAGCTAATAGCGTTAACGCAAACGCTATTGCACACTCCCGAAGCTAAATGTGTAGCAATCAAGTTTAAGAATTCTTCTTAAGAGAACTTGTAGTTGCGTTCTTTAGTGTTTCTTCTTGTAACGACAACACGTCAACTACTAGCGACTTGGTATGTAATTTAGCTTATTGCTTAGGAAAAAGGCATAGCGGGTAAAAGCTGCAGTGGCAACTGGTAAACAAAATGTATCCTTGGTGCGTTTGTCATGATAAAAAATAGGGCTGTTAATCAACGTCCAAAGGAGTTTACACAATGTTGACTTCAGATTTAAAAATAATATCTGCTAATGTAAGAAAAGATATTATTAAAATGCTTGAATCGGCAGGTTCGGGACATCCGGGCGGAAGTTTATCTTCAGTTGAACTTGTAGTGTCGTTGTATTTTAAACACATGAAATTTAACCCAAAAGATGCAAATGATCCCGACAGGGATTATTTTGTTTTATCAAAGGGGCATGTTTGTCCTGTTCTTTATGCGGCTTTGGCACAGCTTGAATGCTTCAACGCTGATGAGTTGCATACGTTAAGAAGAGTTGGAAGCAGACTTCAAGGACACCCTGCAAAAGATAAAGAGCTACCCGGTATTGAAGTATCTACGGGTTCGTTGGGGTATGGTTTGTCAATTGGAGCAGGTATTGCCGCAGGTATGAAACAAGCGAAAAAAAGTAATAAGGTTTATGTTCTTATGGGAGATGGCGAGCAACAGGAGGGGAGCGTTTGGGAAGCCGCAATGGCTGCTGCTCATTTTAAACTCGATAATCTTTGTGCGATTGTTGACAATAACGGCCTACAGATAGACGGAGCAACAAAAGACATAATGAACGTTGAATCTCTAGCCGATAAATATAGATCTTTTGGTTGGAGTGTCATAGAGATAGACGGACATAATCTTGAAAAAATTGATAAGGCATATACTCAGTTTAAAGCAGAGAAAGGAAAACCTACTGCAATAATAGCAAAAACTGTTAAAGGTAAGGGTGTTTCTTATATGGAAAATCTTGATGAGTGGCATGGTAAGATTCCGTCAAAAGAGTTAGCTAAAAAGGCGCTTGAAGAAATCGACACATCATTGAACTGAAATTAAAAGTTGCAATGAATACGCTAAGCTAGGAGATAAACATGGTAGAAGTTTTTGGAAATAAAGCTACAAGATTTGGTTTTGGCGAAGGTCTTGTTGAACTTGGCAAAGAAAATACCAAAATTTTTGCTTTAGGTGCTGATACCACTACTTCAGTAGCTATAAATGATTTTAAGGAAATGTTTCCTGACAGGTTTCTCAATGTAGGTATAGCTGAAACCAATTTGTTAGGTATGGCGGCAGGTCTTGCTGTTGCCGGTTTTATTCCATTCGTGTCAACTTACGGTGTATTTGCTTCAGGTAGACCATGGGAGCAAATAAGAACTACAATATGTTATTCAAATTTGAATGTAAAAATAGGTGGGTCTCATTCAGGTCTTATGGTTGGTCCTGACGGCGCAACTCATCAAGCTCTGGAAGACATAGCCATAATGAGATGTCTCCCGAGAATGAAAGTTGTAGTTCCTTGTGATTTAATTGAAACCAAAAAAGCGGTTATATCAAGCGCATACTCAGATGGTCCTGTATACATAAGATACGGAAGAGAAAATACCCCTATATTTACAAGAGACGCTACTCCTTTCGTAATAGGTAAAGCTAATGTTTTAAGAGATGGTAACGACGTCACAATCATGGCGTGCGGTACTATGGTTTACGAATCTTTAATGGCAGCTGAAATTTTAGAGAAAAAAGGTATTAAAACAAAGGTCGTAAACATTCATACAATTAAGCCTATAGATGAAGAAACAATAATTGCTACCGCAAAAGAATGCGGTGCGATAGTGACGGTTGAAGAACACCAGCTTTATGGCGGTTTTGGATCTGCCATAGCCGAAGTGTTAGTCAAAAACTTTCCTGTTCCTGTTGAAATGGTTGGGGTTAAAGATAAATTTGGCGAATCCGGCAAAGCTATAGATTTAATGGCAAAATACGAACTAAAAGATGTAAATATTGCAGATGCGGCTTTGAAAGTATTAAAAAGAAAATGACATACAAAAAAGAGTTATGTCATAGTCAACTGACTTCTGTACTAGTAAACTGGCGCTCCTTGCCACACAAGAGGAGGTAAAGCAAGTAAGGGCTTTTTTTGATCTTTGAGCGTTGCAGGCGGTCTAACAACAGCCCTATGGAATTTACTCTGAGTCTAAAATTAATCACCTCAAGAAACTTTTTTCATGCATTTGTCGTGGCGCTCGCTAAAAATAAATGCAAGTATCACAGACAAACTGCAAAGCAGCAGAAACAATAGTGCAAATTATATGCAATGGATACAAAACCGGTATTAACTAAGCGCTTTTAAGACAGTCCTTCCGAATTTTTCTGCCACTTCATGACCATTTGCGGTAATAATGTTGCCATCAATTTCTATATCTGCTCCGGTGTATACAGCGCCGTTTTTTATTAAAGATTCTTTGCCGTCAACAAACACTGTTGCTTTTTTATCTTTTAAAATACCGGCATTGGCAAGTATTACGCTTGCAATACATATCGCAGCTGTCGGTTTGCTTTGTTTAAAAAAATCATTTGCTAATTTTAAAGCATGAGGGTTGTTAAAAAATACGCTAGCACCACCACCGCCAATATATACTATTGCGTCAAAATCGTTAGCGTTTATATTATCAATTAAAAGATCGCTTGTTGTCTTAAAACCAAACCTTCCAGTAAGTTCTCCGGTTTTTGTGCTTGCAGTTACAACTTCAATTCCCACGTTTTCAAAAACCTTTTTTGGCTTATAGTATTCTTCATCCCTAAATACTTCAGGAGCAGTTATAAATATAACTCTTTTCATAAAAAACCTCTTATTTCCAATAATTCACGTGTCTTTAAAAATTCTTGGAAACCCGCAATTTAGGCATTGCTATTTTTCAAATTTTTGCTTGTGGCGTCAATAATTCTCTGATGTTTCCACGTGATAATAATCCTGATTTTTAGTATTTCGATACATTTTTACAATTTATACTACCGATGAACACTAGGAATAACCCGATATATTATCTCTTAAAAACAACCCGATGTATTAGCTCTTCGGGTACATTTAGAACCCACAGCAAACTATAAATATCAAAATTAGTTAAGCATTTTCCTTGTTTTCTACAGTTCTCAATTTGCTCTCTAACTCATTACCTGGTGATGGTGAATTCTCATTAGACCCCTTGCACAACTTAAGTGTTAAATTCAAAATTACAAATACCTGCAACCCAAGTTAAATCACAGTCCAAAGGGTCTTTTGCGGTTTCTATGTCTATTCTGTACTATTTTGAACCTTTTAACAAATACTTTGACATTTTCCACTATAATCCTTTTTAATGAAATCTCCCAATTTAACTCCTTACGCCCTGTATCCACAACTTTTGCTAACATTATAACTCTCTCTTGTGACAATATGTGTGGGTATTGCCCTAAAGTATTCAAACATCATCTTTACCATCTTTGCTATACTCAATTTTCTCTTTGCTCACCCACTCCCCCTTTTTCTTTTCTTACACCTTGCTATCCTTTGTTTTATCAAATGCTTTCTTTACTCCCATTAATACTAAACCCATTCCACCCTACCCGCCTGCTTTCTTTTTCAGTTTCATAGTACTTCTATTGTACTTTTATATGTTAGTTATTAAGAGGTCTAATATACATTACGTTAGCTATGCAAATACTATATGCCCAACGCATTAACGTTGGTTTTATTATAGCTGATCAGCCATAGTAATTTCAAGTTTTCCTCTTTTTTCTTCGTTTCTAACATCTCATCGTAAAGAATAATATTAGACACTAAAGACAAGTATAGCAAACCCTTACGCCAAGACAGATTTTAACTAGTCGCAATTGTTAAGTTTTGTAATTTGTCTTTAAAGATTTAAACGGAGAACTGTATTAGAATCAAATTCTTTGCCAAATGTCTTTAAAGTATTGAAAAAAAATAATCTTTGTTGGATGCATAGAAAAATAATGTCATTAATGATACAAACTTTTCATCAACAGGGCCAAAAATATAACTAAGACTTCTTGTATCTTGATGTTTATGAACAAACTACACATGTTTTGTTAAGTTGTCATGTAAAACTTTATCTTTAAAATATTCGTGGGCTTCATCAAGAGATTGAATACCATCGAAAAAAATCTCTAAAATATTCATGGGCTTCATCGAGAGATTGAATACCATCGAAAAAAATCTCTTTAGGATAGACTCACCAAAGTACACAGCCTGAGGCGAAATTTACGGTCAACTTTTAATTATTTCTGGTAAAAACTAAACAATGCTAAAATACAACTTTACACAAAGGTTACTTCGGCAGTCTCAAACATTGTGCATAACATTGAAAAAAATGTATAATGGGCGTGCCAGTGGATACTATGGATAACTTCGTAATCTTATTAACATAATTATGAGTATTAGCTTTTTTTAAATTTTGCTTGATAAATATAAATTTTTAAAGATAATAACAACTTATCAACAATATACACAACATTATTATTATAAGCGTGACTTTTAGGAAAATTAGGGGATTGTTAATGAAAGTACTTTGTGGAAAAGAAGAATTAATAAAAGGGATACAAACCATATCTCCTATAGCATCATCTAAAAACACACTCCCTGTGTTATCAAATTTTCTATTCGAAGCAAAAGGAAATAGAATAAAACTTTCTTCTACAGATCTCGAAATAGCCATACAATGTTACATTACAGGCGAAATTATAGAAGAAGGAGGAATTACAATACCTATCAAAAGATCTGCGGATATTATCAAAGAATTATTAACAGAAAAAGAAATAGAAATTAAAGCAGATGAAACGAATCAAATAAACATAACGTCAGGTAAATCGAAATTTAATTTTATGGGTATTTCACAAACAGAATACCCTATAATACCTGAATTTCCTAAAGAAAATAACTTCACTATCAAAAGAGGGCTTTTTGCTTCAATGCTTAAAAAGACAATTTTTGCTGTGTCCAAAGACTCTCAGAGATATGTTTTAAACGGCGTATATCTTATTGTGGAAGAGAATAAACTTAAAATAATAGCCACAGATGGCAGAAGACTGGCTTACATTGTTACTGACGAAATAGATACAGTAATAAAAGGCAAATCTATAATCCCAACAAAAGCTATAACCGATATACTCAGACTTCTTACATCCGATGTGAAAGCAGAAACCATAAAAATAGGTATTACAGATAATCAAATAGCTTTAGGTATTGAAGAAATAACATTTCTTTCAACTCTTATAGAAGGTATTTTTCCTAATTATGAGCAGGTAATACCTAAAACATTAGAATCTAAAGTAAAATTAAACGTAAAAGATACTCTTGTAGCAGTAAAACAGATGGCTCTTTTAACAAGCGATAAACTTTCATCAGACAGATCAACAGCAGTTAAGTTCTATTTTAATTCAAATCTTTTAAGAATTTCTGCCTCGGCCGCAGGTATTGGTTCAGGCGAGGTTGAACTTGAAACAGATTATGAAGGCGAATCTGTAGAAATTAATTTTAATCCTAATTTTATAAAAGAAGTTTTACAAAATATTGATGAAGAGTTTGCAATACTTGAATTTAAAGACTCTTTAAACCCTGCGGTAATAGTTCCAAAAACAAATAAAAAATACCTTTGTGTAGTAATGCCTATGAGGGTTTAATTATGACATGGACTCAAGCTGCGGAAACAATCGATTTATTAATGAAAAGGCTTGGCTTGTATGAAGAGCTTTTTATTGTACAAAAAGTTTGGAAAAGAGAAGTTGATATAGATGGTGTTGAAATAGCTGGCTACAAAAACGGTGTTATTTTTACAAAAACTTTAAGTTCAGTTGCAAATTACGAACTTACAGTACGTAAAAAAGAGATAATAAAAAAATTAAATCAGTATATTGTTGGCAGTCCAAAAATAAAAAATATAAAAATAAAAATAGAATAACATCTTGTAGTAAACTAACTTCTGTATTAAAGTCTCTAGCTACCACGCTACCACAACTTGCAAACATCGCAAGTCTGGTAAAGGCAACCGCAAGATTGACTTTGTCCTATAGATGGCCGTTCCTTTTGCCTTGCTGCCTTGCAAAGACTCAAACGATTTAAAAGACATTCAAGAGTAAACATAAATAACAAAGCAATCAAATGTTGTGTTTTAGTCCGTTTGTCTTTGTTTTTATAAAAGTAATATGCTGTAACATTTCACAACAAGTTGAAAAGACGCATATAATTTAGTATAAATACATGTTACAGATTTGCAAGTTTAAAAATTTAAGTTAAATAGGACAAGAAACCATGAAAAAAGCAAAAACTAGAAGAAGCAGACTGTGCATAAAAAATGTATTAGCAATAATAGTAATGTTTGCTTGTGCTAGCATTTGTTTTGGGACGATAACAAAATCTAACGATTATAAAGCTGATGTTTTTGAGCGCCATGAAGTAATACTTAACACTTCTTCTAAAGTTGATATTACTCATGGAGAAGCTGTTGCTGGTAATTCAGATAAAGATGATGGAACCGTGAATGAATCTGAGGTATTTCCCCTAGCCCCAAACGGATGTACTTTAATTGTCGAAGATGGAGCAAAAG
>BNVZ01000041.1 GCA_025998475.1 Endomicrobiia bacterium
TTGTCAAACGTCCCTTTCTTTACTCCCATTAATCGCCTAAACCCATTCCATCTGACCCGCTTGCTTTCTTTTTCTGTTTCATAGTACTTCTATTGTACTTTTATATATTAGTTATGCAAGAGGTCTATTGTAAAACTGAACAATACGGATAGGGGAGATTATACTTTATGCTACCATGTTTTCTTAAAACGATGGTAAATAAGTAGCAATAACAAAATTATTAATACACTTATTTATAAATTATCCTTAAGAAACTTAGCAATACGTTCATTGCTCTCTCTTTCTTCTTTCCGCATCTGTTTCTTTGTCTCTTTGGTCTCTTTCTTTTTTTATCCTTTTATCTTCTTCCTTTCTTCTTTCTTTTTCTTCTCTTTGTCTTTTTTCTTTTTTCTCTCGTTCTTTTTTCTCTTTTGCTGCCCTTCTCTCTCTGGCTACAGCTTCTATCTCTGCATCTGATGCCCACCCATGAAATGCATGTGCAAGAGTTGGTGCAAAACTACTCAAAAGAAAAGAACCACAAAGTACAAACATTAATTTTTTCATTCAAATCTCCTTTTACATCTATTTTACTTTATGCTTAAAGGATAAAGCTTCTACGCTGTGAGCCTACTACGTGTTATTTCCTTCTTTGTCATTAAAATCTGCCTTCTAGACGACTTCGGTCTTCTTTAAAGAATTAAAAAACCATCTGCACTGCTAATACTTCTTTATTGCAGTAATACTTGCGTTACTGCAATATCACATTTGTTGTAATACATAACACTTGTGAAATCTTTGAACTTTTTGTGAGATATCCGCGCAAGTAACTTACAAAACTTTTGTAAAACTCTTGCGCAAGACTTGTAAAAGATTTATGTAAGATTTACGAAATGTTGTTTGTGACACACTCGTCCTGTAAACCTTAAAACCTTCCCTCTTCCTTTCATCACTGACCACACCAACTTTTTATTTTCTTATTCCTTATTTCTTTTTTCTCTTTTAGCATCAACTACTTTGTTTATCCTGTGTGGACATTCTACACAAGCATTTATACGATTGTCAAGCTTTTATAGGTTCTCATAACACACTTCCGTTTGCCCGAATTAATAAGTAAAATTTATTTTGTCAAAGCTTCATATGTCTCACAACATATTGGAATTTTGTCAAACAAAGGCAAACAGATCAAAACAACGACAGGCTTTTAATAACGCAATTTGTATATATAAAATCATCTTTTTGTTGTTTTGCCATATACTTGTCGCAAACCTTTTAAACGATAAAAACAGTCCAGTATGTGTTTTTAGATTTTACAGAATTTGTAAGTCAAAACGCATGAAAGCTTTTTTTGATTTTTGATTGCCGTAGACAATGACAAATTACAGCCTACGGAATTTGCTTAAGTTTAAAATCAACAATAACTTGATTTTGATCAAAACTCAAAAATTTCAAATTTTCCTTCCAATCCGTTATACTTTGTGCATTTAACATAAAAGTCTCTTAAAGGATGCAGCCATGAAGGGTTTCATTTCTGTGCTTTGAAGGTTTTATGCACCAATAACCCCCCCCACTACGCAAAACAATAAAATCCTCTAAAAATTCTAGCAACTCAAAGCGTATCAGCATTAAACTAGTTGGCTATAACACTATTCATTCATAAATTGCAATCTATAGAGATTTGCGTAGTATCCGTTTAATGCTAAAAGCTCTTTATGAGTGCCTGATTCCACAATATTTCCGAATTCAAACACATATATTTTATCAGCATTAATAATTGTAGATAAACGATGGGCTATAACTATCGAAGTTCTGCCATGCATCAATCTTTCAAGACCTTCTTGAACCATTCTTTCAGATTTAGAGTCAAGCGAACTTGTAGCCTCGTCAAGTAATAGTATCGTAGCATTCTTCAACATGGCTCTTGCAATAGATATCATCTGTTTTTGTCCGCCAGACAAATTTCCGCCTCTCTCACCAACAACAGTATCATATCCTTGGTTTTGATTTACTATAAAATTATGAGCTGCGGCATTTTTCGCTGCTTCTATAGCTTCTTCATCTGTAGCATCAGGCCTACCCATTAAAATATTTTTCTTAATGGTATCATCAAAAAGCACAACATCCTGCGATACAAAAGCTATGCTATCCCTTAAAGATTTTATTGTAATATCTCTAATGTCTTCACCATCGATTTTTATGCTTCCATCTTTTACATCATAAAATCTCAATATCAAATTTATCAAAGTAGATTTACCGGAACCTGCTGCTCCAACTATTGCAACTTTTTCTCCTTCTTTAACTTCCAAATTAATACCGTGAAGAATTTCAATATTAGGAACATAACTAAATTTTGCATTTTTAACTTTTATCTGTCCCTTTTTGGCTTTAAAGACTTTAGCCTCAGGTTTATCAACTATTTTCGGTTTATTTTCCATAACAGTAAAAACACGGTCAATTGCTATTATTCCCATTTGCATCCGTGAATTTAAATTTGCTAAATTCTTCATTGGACGGTATGCATCAAGTGCAGCAACCAAAAACATCACAAACTCACCTGTGGTAAGTGATCCGTGCATAATTTTATACCCGCCGTACGCAAGAGTCCCGGCTGCCGCCACGCCGCCAAGAAATTCCATCAATGGGCTTAAAATATTATTATTCTTTGCTAGTTTAACTTCGATATTTGCAATAGCATTAGCGCTACCCCTTACCTTTTCTGATTCGACGGTTTCCATATTGTAAGATTTTACAATTTTAATTCCCTGAAATGACTGCGCAAGGATTGCATAAAGATTACCAAAAGAGTTTTGCTGATTGCGAAAAATACTCTTTACTTTCTTACCAAAATAAACTATGGGATAAAAACCTATAGGAAAAAGCAAAAACATGACTATAGCCATATCAAAACTTTTCCAAAACATAATTACAATCAAAGAGATTAGATGACATGTATCCTGAACAAGCGCCGTCACGACATTTATGCTAACATCTCTTATTGTGTTTAAGTCACTCATAAAATAAACCAAGAGACTGCCTGAATTATTATTGTGATAAAATTCCAAATCCTGAACGATAATTTTATCGTACAAATCCCCCTGCAACTGCCTTGTAAAATTTGCCCCAACTTTTATCATAGTAACGTGCTGTATATATTCGGTAAACCCTTTTGCACCAAAAGCAACTACAACTTGACCCGCAATCAATAGAAGAATATCTTTATTTTTAGCTATGAACGCTTCATCAAAAATAGGTTTAAGTAAATAGATAGACCAAGAGCTTAGCAGGGCATTTAATCCCATAAAAATAACAGCAAGAATCAAAAGCCTCCGTTGCGGTGAAACATACCCTAACCACAACTGCTTAATTCTTTTCAAGGCTTCTGGATTTATATTGCTTAATAATTGTCCCCTAATTTTTGTAAAAATACGCATAGCACTTATCCTTAATTTTTATTTTAAACTTTTGTATCATAGTTAACTAATTTTATATTGACAACTGCACTATTTAAATTTTCGAGGAAATTCTAGCTGTTTTATGAAAGCAAGAGGCAATAATGAGCTAACGCAACGTACCAATATAAAATTAGTTGATCAACCCATATTTTTCAAACATTGTCTTCTATTTTTTCTATCATTTTTCTAAATCGTTCTGATTCTTGTTCAAGATTATCAACGCTAAAAGCAAATTCCGTATATAAGGTTTCTATTTCTGATTTAAGAATTTTATTTAGCTTTGCGCCTCCGGACAAGAAAGAAACATCGCCTTTTGCAGAAGCTACGATAAGCTTTTCTGTATTTGAATTAAATTCCTTTTCTTTATCAGCTATATTTTTTTCAATAGTTCTAACTTTTTCTTCAAGAGGATTTAAAATCCTGGATTTTTCCCGTATAACTTTAGCTCGTAACTTTTTTATTTCATCTTTACTTTTTGCGTCGTGTGATTTTTGCGAAAATTTGGTATTTAGTTTTGAACCTTCATCTTCCCACCCCCTTTTGTCAAGAAATTCTTGATACGTTCCTTCAAAAATCAAGGTACTATCTCTGTCAAAAATTATAAGTTTAGCAGCTACCCTGCGTAAAATTTCTTCGTTATGCGTAACCATAATCACAGAACCCCGAAACTCGTTAACAGCATCTATTAAACTCTCGCAAGACTCCATATCAAGATGGTTAGTAGGTTCGTCAAGTAGTAAGAGATGACACGGATTTGCCAAAATCTTTCCAAGCAAAACTCTGCTTTTCTCACCGCCACTCAAAACATCAATCTTTTTTAAAGCATCATCCCCGCTAAACATAACAGATCCCGCAATATTTCTTGCTCTTTGGGGAAGACATTTATTATCTGTACTAAGTACTTCTTCGTAAACGGTATTCTGCGGATTCAAATTCGCGCTGTCAGATTGCACAAAATATGCCGTTTTTAAATCAGGATGTTTTTTTATAGCACCGTCACACGGCGTTAATCTTTCAGCTATCAGTTTTAAAAGCGTAGATTTGCCTTTGCCATTTTTACCAATAACACAAATTCTATCTTTCTTTAAAACATCAAAATTAAGTTTACTTATTAAAGGATTATCTTTAGCGTACCCAAATGTTAAGTTATGAACACCAAGCATCTTTGCAGCATGAAAATCCAATCCAAAAAAAGAAAAATCTAAATCTTCTATTTTTTTTAATTCATCAAAACTCTTTTGTTTTTCCAAAGATTTAATACGCGATTGCACCATACCCGCAAGCCTAGCCTTTGCCCTAAACCGTCTTATAAAAAGTTTAGTTTGTTTCTTTTTCTTTTCAACATTCTCTCTTGTCTTTTCGTATATTTCTTCTTCTTTTTCTATCTGTTCATAAAGCTTTTGCGTACCACCTTCAATTTTTCTTGCTTTTGTTCTATGTATTGCCGCGCAATGCGTTACAACGCTGTCCATAAAATTCCTGTCATGCGTAATCAACATCAGTTCGCCCTTCCATGAATGTAAAAAACTGCTAAGCCACCTTATTGCAACAATATCAAGATAATTGTTAGGTTCGTCAAGCATAAGCATATCAGCGCTAGATAACAAAACTTTTGCAAGGTTTATACGTATTTTGTATCCGCCTGAAAAACTAATAGGATTTTTCAACATATCGCTTGACAAAAAGCCTAATCCTGAAAGAATTTTTTCCGCTCTCCACTTTTCGTCTTTCTCATCTTTGGGCAAAGCAAGACATGTTTCACCTACAACGGTATCTTTTGTAAAGTTTATATGCTGTTCAAGATATCCAAGTTTATAGTTTTTAGGCATACTTATAGAACCTGAATCGTAATCTATTTTATTCAAAATCATCTTAAACAATGTTGTTTTACCATGTCCGTTTCTTCCTACAAGACCGACCCTCTCTTTTGCATTAATACTTAAGTTGAGATTATCAAATAACTCTCTACTGCCAAAAGATTTATTTAAATTAGTAATTTTAATTATATTTTGCCTCCGTTATTCATCAACAATATTCATCTCTATAACACGCATTTTTTTCCACTTATTAGACTTGTACCTAAAGTAAAAACTAATGGCAAGAGCAACAACTGAAGACAACAAACATACCCAAGCTGTATATACTCCACGTTTAAAAATCATAATACCGACATACGTAGGTATTATCACAAGGAATAGAGAAAACAATAAAAGTCTTTTCATAACAAACACCGTATCACCTGCACCTTTAATAGCCGAGGCAAAAATTATATTAGCAGCATCAAAGACAAAATATACAGCTAAAATTATAAAGAGGTTAACAATTATCGGTCTTACATGCTCAACCAAAGTAGCCTGCGTCCCTCCGGAAAATAGAGAAATAAGCCAATCTGGAAAAAAAATTAAAGCAATAACAGCTAGTAAAACATAGATATATGTTATGTGCATTGAAGATTTTACGCTTTCCTGAGCAATGGATGCTTTATTTTTTCCTAGGTAGTTACCAACCATTGCCGATGTTGCCATACCAAATCCCACTACAGGCATACAGATCGTGTGGTTTACAGTTGAAACTACATTATTTGCCGCAAGCTCTTCCGCACCGATATTTCCTACGATAAGTGTAACAATGGTAAATCCGGCTACATCAAAAAAGAACTCTGTGCCGTTTGGCACGCCATAACGTAAGAATCTCTTTATAAGGGCAAAATCAATCTTCATACATCTTGTGTTATAAATATCGCTATTCTTTTTTGATGTAACCAAAAGAATATAAATTATAGTTACAGCACCTAAAGATATATTTGTTGCCCATGCTGCCCCTGCAATACCCATTTCATAAAATCCAAAATTACCAAAAATCAAACAATAATCTAAAACGATATTCAGGGCGACTCCGCAAATGCTTGCCATTAACATTGTTTTTGTTTTGCCTCTTCCTGAATAAAAACCTGCTAATGCCGCGTTTAGAGTGCTTGGGAAAGCACCATAGCACAACACTTTAAAAAAAGTTATCTCTTGTGGCACTATGTTATGAGGGTGACCTATGTTCATAAAAAATGGTTTGGCGAAAAAAGAAATACAAAGAGCTATAAAAGCTGCCGCTAACGCTAAATATACACTTTGCCACATTACAGGCCCTATGGAGCGGTATTCTTTTTTACCGTGATACTGCGCTACAAAAACATTAGCATAAGCAAGTATTCCAAAAAAGAAACATTCGATTGCCCACTCAGCACCACCAGCAGGAGTTGAAGCAGCGAAAGCTTCTTGAGAATACCTGGAAAGAAAAATTCTGTCAGTAAGAAGCTGTATAGCGTTTATGCCCGTAGAAACAGCGAGGGGAACTGCTAATATTAAAAACTCTTTATAGCCACCTTCAATATTACAACGACTTTTTATTTTGCCCAAAATACTCATAAATATGCCCCCATAATTGCTTGCTCCACGACAAACGCATGAAAAAAGTTTTTCGGGCGACCTATTTTAAACTTAAACAAATTTCATAGACTGTGGTTTGGTACTGCCTGCAACAATTAAAAATCAGGAAAGCTTTCATGTGTTTATCGTGATTACTTACTTAATTTCTTTCATTTTTATCTAATTCTTTGTATATTACCGGTGCATTGTATCAAAATTATAAGGAATTATCACGTTCCACACACCATATCATGTCGTGCATAAAGGACTGTGCAAACTCTTCGAATACGTCAACGTTGAATTTACATATTTCCCGCTGTAACTTAATGACATCCTCCCCCGTTCCCATCATAAATATATATCGTTGAAGCCATTCTCTTTGGCTCTCCCTCCCTAAACCCTCTTGTTGTGCCTTGTCCTCCTATGCTTATTTGATTGCTTCCATACAAATTCTAAAAAACTATACTGTGAATCAATTGCCATTGTATATTGCAACGGAAGTCTTTTGTGCTTAAGCTCTTTATCCCTGCTATAGTCAAATCACTTTAAATTGCACAATAACAAATGAAAAGGTAAGCTTCTGTTAGAAAAGGATGTCAGAAAACAGAAGATCCTACACCAAATTTACCAACATCTTTGAGACTACAATATGATGCAATTTAAAGTGATTTGACTGTAGTTACAAGGGATAATTTGGCAAGATTTAATAGAAAGACGAAAGATATACAAAGAGTATAGAAATGTTAAAGAGTACATTAAATATATTTTTTAACAAACAGCTAGTAGAGAAAGCCAAGAGGATATTTTTCGGTGGAGAGTGGAGCCCCTGATGTTATTTATCTGCCGTGTATCTTATAGTCTTTCTTTGCATAAATACATGCCTACTAAAATAAACCAAAATCGTGCTCTTTGCCCTATCAATCGCTGTGCATATTACTTGCTTGCCTTTAATTTAACTACTACCAACGGTTATTGTATGTCTCTTATTCTTTTCGCTAAACCACTTCGCTGTTTTTGAAGTCTTTGTATCAATCTCTAGCATAATCACTGCTACTTCTACTTCTAGCGCTTTGTTTATCAATACCTATTTCCATCTAGTATTTTCCCCACTACTCATTAATGCTTCTTGTGCATACCCTATGTCTATATCCACAACTTTTGCTGACATTGTAGCTGTCTCTTGTGACAATATGTTTAGGTATTGCCCTAAAGTACTCAAACATTATCTTTACAATATTCTCTGTACTCAATTTTCTCTTTGCTCACCTACTTGCCCTATCTTTTCTTACTCCCGACTATCCTTTGTTTTATCAAATGCTTTCTTTACTCCCATTAATACTAAACCCATTCTATCTGACACGCCTGCTTTCTTTTTCTGTTTCATAGTACTTCTATTGTACTTTTATATGTTAGTTATTAAGAGGTCTAATATAATTTGAAAGTAGAATTAATCAAAGACAATAAACAAAATATTTTGTCACAGCTGAGCGTAATTCAAAAAATAAACAGATTACCACATCGTTAGCTTAGTTTTATCGCTTACTAACTATCGACATGCGATATCTGCTAATTACAACTGTGATAGAAAAATAACAGGAGTAAGCAATGAAAAAAAGTAATGAGTGCAATTGTTTTATTTGGTCTTACGTTAAGTTCGTGTAAACGTTGTCCTGAAAAAGAAGACAAAGACAAAGACAAAAACAAACATGATATTCTAGATAGGAGCACTTCTGAAACGGAGCAGGAAGTGCAGGAAAGAGTGTGTGTTGTAAGAAATATATGAGTTTGAGAGCATTTAAAGAGATGTTAGACCGGGCAGAGAAAACGACCCTCGCTCAATTAAATGTGTGAGCTTTATTTTGCTAAATTTGGTTTCTTTTGCTTGCAAGCACATTCTTACTTGTTGTTTTAAGTCTTGTAGTTTGTCTTTTAAAAGACTGACAAAAACTTAATATCCTCTTGGCGTATTCCTAGAGCAAGCAGCAGTATTTTAATCTCACAAGTAGATAAATATTGTCTTGGGTTTTTACAGGTTTCAACCGGAATGGAATTGCCTTCTTTATCTTGACGCGCCTTAGAGTCTTTTTTAATTAATGCATCGAAAAGCATATTTCGTAAGCCTTGATTTGAGTGCTTTGCCCAATTACAGTAATGAATTTGTTCCGCATGATGTAATAATCTCACTATAGCATACAAACCGCAATCTCCGTCAATATATGAATCGTCATACGATGCGTACCAACAATGCTTATTCATGAGTTTTATTTCAAGTATAGAAGGAGAATCGTATCTTTCTTTTCCTATTCCGTCTCTATAAAACCTTTCCCATTCCTCAGCAGATCTACTTCATTAGTAGGCTGTGTTTCAGTTTCACCATCTTCATTTCTTTTTAGATACCCTTCAAGCTCTGCCTTTTCTTTTTCCTGCTTTTTTTCTTCTACCTCTATTACTTTCCGCCACTCTTTGTCCCGCTTTTTTGCATCCTCTTTTATCTTCTCTTCTGCTTTCAGCGCTTCCTGCACTCGTTCCTGTGCTTCTTCCCACACTCGT